>CALLVB010000038.1 GCA_938010795.1 Minisyncoccota bacterium | reverse complement strand
AATTAATATCTGGTGTTGCTTTCTCTGTATGTCGAGACCTACAGAGTGGAAAAAAGTCTCTTATCAACCCTCATACGGGTGATGAGTTTTATATACCAGCGGTCTTGATGCGAGACCCCTATAGCAAAAGAAAGATTTACTCTTAATACTATGCTATTGAAGGCCTGATGGTGGTTAAGAAGCCTGAAGTGACAAGTAGATGCAGCTATAATGCATCACTTCTCACTCAGGGCTTTTTTTATTTATATAAAATATATTGAACCTGCTATAATGCACGTCATGAATAATGACAACATCTCCTACCCTATCCGAATAAACAGATATCTATATCTCAAGGGTTTTTGCTCTAGGCGTGAAGCTGACCGACTGATCGAAAAAGGTCTGGTGAAAGTCAATGGAAAAAAAGTTACGCTAGGTCAAAAATTAGAAAAAGCAGAAGATAGAATTGAAATGCCTAAATCAGTACGGCAAGAAAAATCTATTAAAAAATATTATTTACTACACAAACCACAAGGTGTCGTTTCTCATAACCCACAAACGGGTGAGAAATCAGCTGAGGAATATTTTGAATCTCCTGATATAAAAAAACTCCGAATGGCACCACTGGGACGTCTTGATAAAGCGTCACGTGGACTTATGCTTTTCTCAAATGACGGAACTATTGTAGACAAGCTCTTGAATCCAAAACATGAACACGAAAAAGAATATGTAGTAACAATTGATAAACGAATGACCAAAGAATTCTTTGACACTATGGAGCAAGGTGTACAAATAGAACGATATAAAACCAAGCCTGCAAAAGTAACCAAAATAGATACTCGTTCATTTAAAATTATTTTAACTGAAGGAAAAAAACATCAAATCAGGCGGATGTGTGCTGCACTTGGATATCAAGTACAAGATCTTAAACGAACACGTATCATGAATCTCAGGCTTGGAAAAATGAAGCCAGGTTCATACAAAGAAGTAACTGGACTAGAACTACTTACATTTCTTCAATCAATTGGAGCAATTAAAAGAAAAGATAAAAAATAAGATATGAAAAAATCCAGATAATTCTGGATTTTTTCATATCTTATTTAAACTGAGAAATCGTCCAGTCTATATAAATCAATATCTTCGCTCTCTGTTGGAAATTCATCATTTACTTGACTAGATGTCATACTCCCCCAAGACTGAGGTGTAACTGGATCCACAGCCTCTGGACTGACTCCTGCCGATTGTGGTTTCTCTGGAACAAAATCATTTCCCAAAGCAACTGCGTTGACACTATGTACTGGTTCTGCGTGATCAACCACACCAAAAGAATCAAAAGCATCTTGAGAGACAACATCGACTCTAGTCTGGTTTTCTTGTGTGGAATCTACGACTGGTTGTATATTTGCGTGAAAACCAAACTTGTCTTCATTCTCAACAACAGGCTCTTGCTCTCTCGCTATTGCTTGCCTGTACGAATATTGAGATTGGGCATCAAACGTTACATCGTCCTCTGGCAGTACTACTTCTTTAGGTTCTACAGCAAAAGCATCAGGTTTTGCGGCATCTGCAAGTGAGTAAATCTCTTGCTGTAATGCTGAAATATCTACAGATGAGTGAGCCTCCGGCTGGGTAGATGTTGTTTTGTCTGCAGCAACCATCCTTACTGCATTAGTTTCATACGCTGGCGTAATATCTGCAGCCTGTGTTGATACTGGGACTGATGTTTGTTCTTGACTCTGTTGCGCCTGTGGTTCGGTACTTACCCTTCCAATATCTGCTGTTGATGCAACAACAGTTGGTCCAGCAGCACGCTCAGTAATAATTTGAGTCTCAGCTTGTATCTTCTCAAACAACTGTCTCAGATCATTTTTATTCCCAAACTCAATAGTAAGCTTTCCTCCTTGTGATTTTTTATCAATAGAAACTTTTGTACCTAAATGTGACGCAAGCTTTTGTTGAATCTCTTTCATCTCTGGGTCGAGGTCTTTATTTTTACGTTGTTTTTCTGTGGCAATAGATCGAGCAAACTTCTCTGCATCTCGAACTGTCATGCCTTGAATGCTTGTCATCTGCATAAACAACGTTTGTTGCTCATCAGGTCGCTCCTTAAGCATCAACAGTGGACGTGTATGTCCTTCGGAAATCTTACCTTCTGAAAGTGCATCGAGGATCATATCTGGTAACTGCAGCAACCTGAGTGAATTTGAAACGTATTCTCGAGACTTCCCAAGAGACTCTGCAACTTGTGCGTGTGTATGATTAAACTCGGTCACTAAACGATTAAACGATCGCGCCTTATCCACTGGATTAAGATCTTCCCGTTGTAAGTTTTCTAGAATAGCGAGCTCGAGCTTTTCTTGATCTGTCTGATCACCCTCTCTAATGATTGCTGGTATCTTTTCTAATCCAGCAAGCTTAGAAGCCCTAAAACGCCTCTCTCCAGCAATGATTTCATATTTGGCAACCATTCCACCCTCTTGAGTGAATTCTTCCATTCTCGTCACTACAATTGGTTGTAAAACACCATATCTACGAATAGAGTCTGAAAGGTCTTGTAGTTTCTGTGGATCAAAAAATTTTCGTGGCTGATATGGGTTTGGTGTGATCTTTGCAAGATCAATCCAGAACACTGCATGAGGATGTGGGGTTTCGGTCATAGTAAAAATATTTTATCACACACACTACAAAAAATGATTCCATCGTGTTAGTATTCTTTGACTATAGTTCCTTAGTTTTTAAGGGAGTAGCATATGCCAGAGTGGCGGAATTGGTAGACGCGCACGACTCAAACTCGTGTTCCTTCGGGAGTGGGGGTTCGATTCCCCCCTCTGGTACATATAACAAAAAACCCGCACGGGTTTTTTTGTTATATGTACCAGAGTATTATTTACATCTCTTGTATTCTTGCTATAGTGTAGACTAGTTGAAATTCATGAAATAATCATTCTTACAGGAGTCATAACTATGACAA
>CALLVB010000037.1 GCA_938010795.1 Minisyncoccota bacterium | reverse complement strand
TATGGTATCTGAAACCAGATAATCATGGTACCATCTCGCCTTGCAAACAGCTCCTCCAAGGAGTTAACCACGGTTACTCCACGTGATCGTACTTCAGCACGTGTTTCTTCTGATACATCATATCCAATAACATCCCATCCTTTCTCATGTAGGTTTTCAACCATAGCTTTTCCCATTTTTCCTAGACCAATATAATATATTTTTTTATTCATATGTATTTATTATTACTATTTATGCTGGTGTTGTACCACGATCGTACCGTACAAGGTCTGCTTGTTCCAATTTTTCTAATACTACATCAGAAAACTCCCACCCGGCATATATCTCATCTTGTGATGTAAATAGTGTCTGATCTCCCGCTATCACATCGTGAAAAACTTTTGAATATGCACCCCTCACTACTCCATCTGTCACATCTGCATATGGAAGTTTCAAGATACGTTCCTGTAAATGATCTTCTATACCTGGAACCTTAGTCCATGTTCCAAGAGTTATTTCTTCTGTTGGCTTTAATGAAAACGTTAAAATATTTTCGTGTGAATGATTCTTGTCTGTATTTACACACAAACAAGGAGAATCTTTAAAAATTATTTGCATACTGGCTCTTGTTTCTGCAAGTCCTTTACCAGCAGAAAGTTCGATGGGAACATCCTGCCACCTGTCATTATTTATTGAAGCTTCTATATGAAAGTATGTTTCAGTAGAAGAATCTGGATCAACTCCATCTGTGTCTTGGTATCCATTATATTGAGCTCTTACAAATTTGGGATTCTCCATACTCATGTTTCTAATAACTTCAGCTCGTGCCTGTTGTATGTCTTCAGGTAATAAACTCTGTGGTCTTTCCATCGCAACAAATGCCAACATCTCTAACATGTGATTTTGACCCACATCTCGAAAAGCACCCACTTGATCATAAAATGCTCCTCTCGTATCCACATCTTTACTTTCATGCATCTTGATTATAATCTTCTCAACATATTCTTTGTTCCAGAGTGGCTCGAAAATAGTATTAGAAAATCTGAAACTAATCATGTTCCTCACCATATCTTTACAGAGATAATGGTCTACATGAAATACCTGTTCTGCAGCAAATGTTGTGTGTAGAATTTTCTCAAGTTTTTGTGCTGAGTTCAGACTATCACCAAACGGTTTTTCAACTACAAGTCTGGTCCAGCCAAACTCTTTATTACAATGCTCATGCAAACCGACTGAACGTAGTCCAGAGAACACGTCTTCGAAAAATCTAGGTGGGACAGATAGATAGAAGAGTTTATTTGAGCAAATACCTTCATCATGCTCTTCAATTATTGTAAGGAGTTTTTTATAGTCCTCACCTGTATTAAATGAACCTCGTATGTAGTGCACGTGTTGTAAGAAATGCTCAAGAATCTTTGGACTATGTTCATTGGCTAATTTCTCTCGTATACGTCCTCTCATGGTTTCTGTATCAATGTCGGTATGAGCGTATACATATACCGTAATGTGACTTGGTAATGAGCTATGTGTATACAAATCAATTAGAGACGGAAATAGCATATTCATAGCAAGATCTCCTGTCCCTCCAAATAATATTATAGAGGTCGGTATGTCTTTTCGTATTTCTTTCATATTATCAAAAGTATACTATACTTTACATTTAATTTCAGCCCTATTTTGAGAAGGTTGGAGTGCGTTCATTCTTTAATCTCTACGTACTAATTGACGTGCTGCATTCCACTTGGGTCGTGTAGCTGTCTTGAGAAATTCATCAATACTTGCCTCTTGTGCAACCCCCTCTTTCTCATTGCCATCCAAAAATAATAGTAGTTCCAGTTCTTGGTTGCTTTTCCCATATTCTTGACCAAACTTCTTAGCAATATCATTAGGTGATGCCATAGGTCGACCATTAAGCACTTGTAGCTCTAGTGTAAATCTGTTTATCATCTTGTATGCTTTGTATACTAATTCTGAACACACAAAAGCATTATCAGTTGTAAAATCAAATTCATAGTCATACGGTCTACCTAAGTTACTTAACGCCTCTAAAATGACTGTGAGCATCTGGGAAGCTGATACATCTCTCAGGCGCAATACCGCAAGCGAATCAACAGATGCACTCACCTCTAAAGACTCCAAAACGACACCGGGTCTTTTTGCCTCTATAAGTACATATGAATTTCCAGACTCATCCCCTTGTATAATTGATTCATATACGTGTTCATACTGTATTGCAAGATATTCAGAGAATGTCTTTCCTTCTAACTTGTTACAATCCTTAAATAGTTCATCTAGCTCTGGCAGCTCTCCAAAAAACAATGCTGCATGAGTCCAAAAACCAGGAATACCTACGTTTATAGCATGCCATTCTCTTCTTTCTAATAGAACATCTCCTGGCTGCAACAGCTTCCTCATACTCCTAATTTGCTCTTGTGTAATGTGATACGGACGGTCAGTTGTGCGGATATAACTTACACCTAATGCGGTACTTTTAATTACAGGAGACCATATCTTTGAAGACTGTTGTTCAAAAAAATCTAAAGGTCTCTTCATAAGTAGTGCACTATGTGTTTTTATGGAAGTCTTTAATGCATCCAGGTGTTTATCCAGTAACCCATAATTAATTTTGTGTATTTTTTTTAAGAGAAAATAACACATTCTCCCTTCAGCGATTTGCATAATTGTATAAGGATTTCCAATTGACTCTTTAAGTTTCGAATATGTATTAGCTGGAATATTTTCTCCCGGTATTGGCTGGTTCAGATATGTCACAAACCCTTCATCTTGTGTTTTTTGAATAAAGGTCAGTACAGAGTAATGTCTCATCACCAGCGCCGAATATCTATTTACAAACAAATAGACTCGTGCGCCTTTGTATCTAAAGAGGTTCCAAATATGAAACGAATTGTATTCGTTATAAATAAGTTCGATTTCGAATAGTGCATCGAGATATTCTGACCACAATGACCTGACTATAGCCCTCTCTTCCTTGGTGGTATCTATGAATGTATAAGAAAAGAATCCTGTATCCTCAAAACGTGATAGTACTCTCGTGATTTTATTATCAAGATACCTAAGCGCTAATAAGTCTTGGTTCATCTCAGCTTTGTCTTTTTCTTGATTTTTTTGCGTGGGACTCACGTGTTTGTGCAAGAATATTTTATAGAGAATCAAAAATGTTACAGATAAAATTATAAAAAATAATGACTGCCCAAAAAGTGGTGAGAAAATATTTTCCACAATACTTCCACCTTGGAATACCCAATCCTCAACAAGCAACAGTGAGTACATAAATGGAATCCAGCCCAACAAATACACAACAATTCCAATACCTCTATGATATGGGAATCCTATTCGTAAAGAAAAAATTACTATAGCCGCAACTAGCAAAAATGAAGCAAAGATAATAGATAGCCAAAACATGGTTTTTTTATTGTAACGCACAAGACCCTTCCGGGTCTTGTGCGTTGTGTATTATCGGTGACGTTGAGGAATGAACGTCAATGCTTTTCCTTTCTTGGTTCCACGCCCAGTTCGTCCAATTCGGTGAACATAGTCTTCAAACTGTTGAGGAAGATCGTAGTTAATCACGTGTGATACATCATCAACATGAATACCACGTGCTGCTACATCGGTTGCAACTAATACTCGTGCCTTTCCTTCTTTAAAGTTTTTAAGTGCTCGTTGACGTTGTACATGGCCTTTGTTTCCATGAATAGATTCTGAGCTAATTCCGTTCTTTTTAAGTTCATCTGATAACTTTTGAACACTGTGCTTCATTGCTCCAAAAATAATCACTCGAGAGAATTCATTATCATCCTGTAAGAGACCGAGTAGTGTCTCAAACTTATCGTGATGTCCATGTTGTACAACATCTTGTTCAATTGAATTTGTTACATCTTTTTTCTTTACAGAAATTATTACCGGATCAGTAAGAAATTCACCAACCAGTTTCTCAGTTGCACTGTTCATAGTTGCTGAGAAAAATAATGTCTCCCTATCTACTGGTGTTTTTTCAAGAATATATCTCATATCATGAATGAATCCCATATCAAGCATCCGGTCAGCCTCATCAAGTACCACTCCTGTAAGTTTATCAGGGTGAATCGCGTTTCTTTTAATAAGATCCATAACACGTCCTGGTGTTCCAATGATGAAATGATTTCTTCTCTTAAGCCCTTGTAGTTGAGGTCGGATGTTCATTCCACCCACACAAACAGTTGAGAACATTCGATACCGTCGTGCTAGTTTTCTAAACTCGTCATTGATTTGGATCGCAAGCTCACGTGTTGGTGCAAGGATTAATATCTGACGATCCATATCATGAATTGTCTTTTCAATTAAAGGAAGCAGGAATGCTGCTGTCTTACCTGTACCTGTCTCTGCAAGTCCCACCACGTCTTTCCCTGCCATGACTTCTGGGATTGACTGATCTTGAATTGGTGATGGAATAGAGATGCCCATTCGATCTAGTGTTTCAAATAGTTTTTCATCAAAACCAAAATCTTTAAAAGTATGTTTCGGTGTATACACTTCTTGTACCACTTCAACTGGATTTTTATTTATAAACTGTGAAGGGTTAAACGTTGCTCGTCCTTTACCTCCTCCACCACGCCTAGAACCTCCTCTGCTTCTCCCCTTATATCCTCCACCCCCTTTCCCCCGAGAACTTACTTTGTTCCGTGAAAATTTCTTTGGTCCTCTCTTAGGACCTTTACTTGGACCACCACGTGAACCTCCACGCTGCGGCCTTTTATTACCTGTATTCATGTAAATTAGTTGTTATTGAGACTGTGTCTCTCTCGTGCAGATAGTAATATCTGTGGAACGTTCCACATTCTGCTTGAGAGCTCTACACATAAATCAAAAGCGTTGCCGTAAGCATACAGTAATATATCTGTGAGTCAATCAAAAAAGCGTTCTGTAGAACGCTTTTTTGATTAGCTTACATGTCGTAAAAAAACTGTTCACTCACAATCTTTCCATTTTTTACGTGATATACACCTAACTCCGACTCGTGCTTTTCTTCTCCTGTTTTTTTATCTTTAGTGTGCATGTCATATTTAACAGTAAACCAATTATCAGCAACTAACGGTTCTGAAATCTTAACGTCTAATAACTCTACTTGCTCAAAGAACCACTCTCCTTTTTTGGTTACCTCTTCAATACCTTTTGCTACTTCATTAGGCATACCTGGCATCTCGATACTGATAAAATCATCTGCGAACAAATCAGTAAAAACTTGTGGGAACTTACCTTCATTGTTATACGCAATCATTTTCTCTGCTATTTCTTGTGTATTCATATAATTATTGTATCAAAAAATCCCGCATCTGCGGGATTTTTGGTTAGATATTTAAATACTTTCTAATTGCAAGTAGTGATGATACTCCACCAAGAACTACTCCTGAAAGTATTAATGCACCACCTATTCTGAATATATCATCAATAACAAACTGATAGAGATCCAAAATAAATATTTCTTGGAGCGCTGGACCTGCGTAGTATAAACCGGTAAGTAAAACAACGAGCGCTAATAATCCTGCAAATAAACCATAGAATATACCTTCGGTAATAAATGGACCTCTTGCAAAGAATTTGGAAGCTCCTACTAGTCGCATAACTTTAATTTCATGTCGTGCAGTATAAATAGTCACTCTAATAGTGTTATATGTGATTACCACAGCAATAATTGCAAGTATTACTGAGATTGCAATACCGAACCGCTCAACAGAAACAATAATGGTATTTAACTTATCAATAGCACCTTTGTTTTGATTATAGTTAACATCTTCTACTGCCTGTGCGTACTTTTCTGAAATCTGTGCTCCTGCCAAGAAAATAGAAATTGTTTCGTACTGACTGATTTCTTTTGCTTTAATATTAAATGCTGCACCGAGTGGATTCTCACCAATAGATTCTAGTGCCGCGAGAATCACATCACTGTTTTGCCTCTCTTTGAAGTCTGCTAATGCCTGGTCTTTTGTCACGTACTCAACTGACGCAACTTCATCAATAGCTTCAAGCTCTCTTTTGAGTTCCAAAATAATTTCTTCTGGTGCGTCTGTTTCAAAGTACAGATTAACATCTACTTTTTGTTCTAACTGAGCAACACTTGGTTTTATCAGTTCTAGTGCTAAGTAAATAGATGCAAATGACAAAAGAGAAATAAGTAAAATTAAAATTGCTGATATAGAGATAGTGAAGTTCCTATAAAAACCTTTAAGTCCTGATGATAATATTCTGCCAAGCGTAGTAAACATAGTAATAGTTAATTAAAAAATTATAGCACGAAGCCTCCTTTGACTGTGTCTCTCGTTACACGACCACCCTCCATAGTAATCACTCGACCCTCTAGCCTATCAACAATGGTTTTGTTGTGTGTAGTTAAAATCACTGTAGTACCCATTTTGTTAATTTTCTTAAAGATGGCAATAATCTCATCTGCATTGACTGGATCTAAATTACCAGTAGGTTCATCTGCGATAATAAGATCAGGCTGATTAACAATCGCTCGTGCAATAGCAACACGTTGCTTTTGACCACCTGATAGTTCACTGGGAAATCGGTCAATTTTTTCGTCTAACCCTACAAGCTTTAGTACGTACGGTACATCTTTTTTAATTTGAGCATCTTTTTTACCTGATGCTTCCATTGCAAACGCTACGTTCTCAAATACTGTTTTGTCTGGAAGTAATCTAAAGTCCTGGAACACTACACCAATCTTTCTTCGGTATTGGTTTAGTTTTCGTGAAGGGATTTTAGTAATGTCTACAGAGTCAAAAAATACCCCACCTGCACTTGGTCGTTTTTCTCCTAACAAAATTTTGATGAGTGTTGTCTTTCCTGCTCCTGATTGACCAACCAGTGATACAAATTCACCTCGTTCAATAGAAAGTGAAATATCAGCTAAACCAACATCACCTTTTTTATATTCTTTGGAAACTCCATCGAGAAATATCATACGTACTATTATAACAGCCACTCTCTGACCATCAAGAAAAACTGTTAGTTACGGAGATCTTGTGTAAGCTCCGTAAATTCTCCTCCTAAAACCTTATCTACTTGTCTCACTTCAGTATTTGTTCGATGATCCTTAACGAGTTGATACGGATCAAATACATACGACCGTATTTGATTTCCCCACTCAATAGACACCTTGTCGGAAATAGAAAGCCCCTTCGCTTGTTTTTCCTCATCTTCTTTATGTTTTGTATATAACTTTGCGCGCATCATAGATAGTGCTAACTCCTTATTTCGCTCCTGAGTTCGCTCCTGAGAAACAAAGACAGAAAATCCTGTTTTAGGATGAACCACTCGTACCGCTGTTTCTCTCTTGTTTACATTTTGACCACCTGCCCCTCCTGACATCGTAAATGAAATTTCTAAATCACTCTCATCCATACTAAATTCAACAGCTTTAATAACAGGCAACACCTCAACTAATGCAAACCCTGTTTGTCGTTTATTTTTTGAGTTAAACGGAGACTTTCTCACAAGCCTGTGCACTCCTGACTCGTGCTGTAATATTCCATATGCACCTTTACCACTAATCTGACATGAAATATTTCTGTATCCGTTCAGCTCATTATCTGTTGTGTCCAAAATAGTAAGCTCATATCCTGCTGTTTGTGCAAACCTTTGATACATTTCAAATAAAATACGTACAAAGTCCTCTGCATCATCCCCACCTGCTCCAGCAAAGATAGAGAGTGTTGCAGGACCTGCTGCGTATTTTGATCCTCCTGCTAATTCTGCCTTGAGGTCTTGTAATTTCTTGATGGTTTTTTGAGCAGCCTGCGTATCTCTTCAAAAGTCAGACTGATTCATCTGTGCTTCCAATTCTTGTATCTTATGTTGTAAGTTTTCTTTATTCATATCTAAAATGTATATAACACGTCGTTAAAATTGACTATTTTATTACCTTTGAGGGCAATGCCTTCTTTTCTATATCGCTTCTTTCTCTCTACTTCATGTTCTTCTGGACACCAAATCGTACCGTTTGCATATACAATCCTGTGCCAGGGCACATTCTTTGCGTCCGGGTGTTGCCCGACAATTCTGCTGATATAGCGGGCTGTATTAGGTCTCCCAGCCGCCTTTGCAATATGACCATATGTAGTGACTTTTCCTTCTGGGATTGCATCAACCGCATCCCATACTTTTTGTTGAAATTCTGTAGCCATACCACTCATTAAATTTCTATACCTGTTAGTAATTGAAATCCTGCAGCAAACAAAAAACTAAGTACTCCGACAAATAAACAAACTCCTATCATGGTAAAAAATCTACCACTAAAATTTCCTTCTTTATTTTTTGATACATACCACGCGTACCATGCAACAATAAACACTGCTCCAATAGCAGAGACTGTAAACGCAATGAGAGGATTAGACACAACAAAATATGGAAGCACTAGTAGAATTGCTGCTGCCAAATATGCTCCTCCTGTAAACAGACCAGCGAGTAACGGAGACTTAATATTATCTTCTTTTTCTGAGAGGTATTCTGAGGCACCCATAGAGAGAGCTGCTGAAATACCAATCACTGCTCCTGCAAAACCAATTACTTTAGAATCATGAAATGACCATGACAAACCAGCAAGCGCCCCTGTTATAGACACTACTGCGTCAGAGAGTCCAAGCACCACTGAACCTGCATATAATAAAAATTTCTCTTTCATACTAATTATTGTACCAGCATTGGAGCGAGTTTGTAGATATCACCTGCTCCAACTGTAAGCACCACTGTCTTTTCAGGGAACGTATATGAATTGGATATTTCGACCGCAT
>CALLVB010000036.1 GCA_938010795.1 Minisyncoccota bacterium | reverse complement strand
ACAATTTACAAGAGCACTCGGTGGTAATGGTTCGTGGAGGTCGAGTTAAGGATATTAACGTTCGATATACAGTAGTCCGAGGTAAACTTGATGCACAAGGTGTTGATGGTAGAAAGGGTGGACGATCTAAGTACGGAGTTAAGAGACCTAAAGGAGAATAATAACTAGATTTATAAAAATACTATGCGAAGACCACACAAAAAAATCAATAATATAACTGAAGACCGAGTATATAACTCTAAAAAAGTTTCTCAGTTTATTAATTACATCATGCTTGATGGAAAGAAAAACACTGCTGAAAAGATTGTTTATGGAGCGATGGACATCATTAAAGATAAAGAAGGTGTAAAAGAACCTCTAGCCATTTTTGAAGAAGCACTTAGGCAGGCTGGACCAGAGCTTGAAGTTAAATCTAGACGAGTTGGAGGAGCTAACTATCAAGTTCCTGTACCAGTTAAGGTTGAAAGACAATTATCGCTGGCTATGAGATGGATTATTGATTCTGCACGATCTGGAAAAGGATCAGCAATGTCAGAACGTCTTGCAGCTGAATTAATTCTTGCATCAAAAGGTGAAGGAACTGCAGTGACTAAAAAGATTAATACCCACAAGATGGCCGAAGCTAACAAAGCATTTGCCCACTTTGCATGGTAGTAGAAAGGCGCGCAAGCGCCTTTTTATCTACCTATGCAAATCGGGAACACACGTTGAGTTTGGTATCAAACCCTTTAAGTAATTTCAATGTAAATTTATAGAAATAACATCTCACTTCAATGGTGTTATTTTATTATCTAATTTATCGACACAGTATCTTGATTTTTATTAACACGGAGCGTACACTAGTACTCATAATAAATAATATTGTAGTATGAAGAAATTAAAACTAACACCAGGAGATATTATCAAACTCATCGCATCATTAGTTGCAGCACTCGTTGCATTGTATGCGTTTGTGTACGTACCTTCACAACAGCTAATGTTGTCACAACAAGCAGTAGAGCGTGCAGAGGTACGAGTACATAACTCATGTATTCTTATTGCACAACAGGCAACAGAACAAGCAATTGCTAATCCTCCAGAAGATGCAACAGAGGATCCAACTCAAGAACAGATTAATAATTTCTTGAATATTCAATACTCACAATGTATTGCTGCAGAGGGATATAATCCTGATGAATTAGCTCAAAAATACTTACAAACGGACCAACAGCAAGCACCAGCTGCACAACCAGCTATTACTCAATAGTACAAACGATAAACCATAATAAAAAATCACATAATTTATGTGATTTTTTTCATTGCGAAAAAGCTTATATGCGCTATAATGCACACAATTTTATGCCAATGAAACTATAGCTATTGGCACTAAAAGTTAGCAATTAATAAAAATTATATGTCGAGAGATTATCCACTAAGTAAAGTACGTAACTTTGGTATTGTTGCGCACGTTGATGCCGGTAAAACTACAACTACCGAGCGTATTTTGTATTACACAGGTCGTTCACACAAGATCGGAGAGGTTCATGATGGTGCAGCCACTATGGACTGGATGGAACAAGAGCAGGAGCGAGGTATTACTATTACCTCTGCTGCTACAACATGTTTCTGGACACCAACATTTGAGAAAGGAAATAAAGATCTAGAGCATCGGTTTAATATTATTGATACACCAGGTCACGTAGACTTTACAGCTGAAGTTGAACGTTCACTTAAAGTACTTGATGGTGCAGTAGTAGTATTTGATGGTAATGCAGGTGTAGAACCGCAATCAGAAACAGTTTGGAAACAAGCTAATAAATATGGTGTTCCACGAATGTGTTTCATCAACAAACTCGACAAAATTGGTGCTAACTTTGAAACAGCGTTTCAATCAATTTTAGACAGGCTAACCAAAGACGCAGTGATGGCGCAACTTCCAATTGGATTTGAAGGAACACTATCTGGTGTTGTGGATCTACTAACTATGAAGTCACATACATTTGGAGGAGAGATGGGTATGGATATTGTTGAAGGAGAAATCCCAGCAGATATGCTTGAACTCGCAACCGAGAAACGATCAATTCTTGTTGAAAAAATCGTTGAGAACAATGAAGAGATGATGGATAAGTTCTTAGGAGGAGAAGAGCTTGATATTGCTGATCTTAAAGCTGAATTACGACGAGCTGTAATTAATAATGAAATTGTTCCAGTATTTGGAGGATCTGCATTTAAAAACATTGGAGTACAGTTAGTACTCGATGCTGTTATTGAATATTTACCAGCTCCTACGGATATTCCACCAGTAACAGGAGTTACACCAGGAACTGAAGACGTAATCGAGCGAGTAGCTGGAGACGACGAACCACTTTCAGCACTAGTATTTAAATTACAAACTGATCCATTTGTAGGACAACTATCATACATTCGAATCTATTCAGGTAAATTAGAGGCTGGTTCATACGTTCTTAACTCAACAACAGGTTCAAAAGAACGAATTGGACGATTGCTTCGAATGCACTCAAACGATCGAGAAGAAGTACAAGTTGGATATGCTGGAGAAATTGTTGCAGCTGTTGGTCTTAAAGATACAAAGACATCTGACACTATTTGTGCACTAGACGCACCAGTAGAGCTGCATAGAATTGAATTCCCAGAACCAGTTATTTCTGTTCGAATTGAACCAAACTCAAAGGCAGACCAAGAAAAAATGGGTACAGCGATCAAAAAACTATCTGATGAGGATCCAACATTTAAAGTGTTTACAGACGAAGAAACTGGAGAAACTATTATTTCAGGAATGGGTGAGCTTCACCTAGATATTCTGGTTGATCGAATGAAACGAGAATTTGGAGTTGAGGCAAATATCGGAGCACCACAAGTTGCATATCGAGAAACAATTACTGGAGAAGCTAACGGAGAAGAGAAATACGTTAAACAGTCTGGAGGTAAAGGGCAATATGGTCACGTTAAAATTCGAATCAAACCTATGGATCTTGAGGTTGATGAAGAGTATCTGGCGAAGAATGTATATCGTGAAGAAGGATACGAATTTATTAACTCAATTAAGGGAGGTGTTATTCCACAAGAATACATCACACCATGTCGAAAAGGGTTTAAAGATGGTATGGACCGAGGTATTCTTGCTGGATACCCAGCAGTAAATATCTCTGTTGAACTATATGATGGTTCTTATCATGATGTCGATTCATCAGAAATTGCTTTCAAGATTGCATCGTCAAAAGCTATGCAAGATGCAGCCCGACAAGCTAATCCAGTTATTCTTGAACCAATCATGAAGATCGAAATTGTTACACCAGAAGAATTCATGGGTGACATTACAGGAAACATTTCTTCAAAGCGAGGATCAGTTGAAGGTATGGATGACCGAGGTATGGACAAAGTTGTTCGAGCAAAAGTACCATTATCTGAACTATTTGGATACACAACTACTATTCGATCAATGACACAAGGACGAGCAACCCCAAACATGGAGTTCTCTCATTATGGAATTGTTCCAAAGAACGTTGCTGATGAAATCATCAAGAAACGAGTAGGATAATCACATCTTGTAGAATTGCAAAAAACTAGGTCTATGCCTAGTTTTTTGTTATCTAAAAAATGTAAATGGTATAATCGACTAATTATGAAATGGCGACTTATATATAACGTACTTATTTTTCTTTCATTAACATTAGTAACGTGGCCAGTGTATACGGCTTTACTGCTTGCAGGAGTATTCATTTTTTCATCTTTTTATGAAGCCTTACTGTGGCTCTTAATTATTGAGATATTGTTCGGACCAATTGGTGTTGGGTTGTTTGGTCATTATTATTTACTACTTGTGAGTGGTGCGCTACTCTCAGCAGTGTTGGTTAAGAAAACCATGAGATATTATGAGTAGGTTTTTTAAAAAACGGAAGGGATCTGGAGAAATTGATTTCGAACAAGTATTTTTTGATTCAAAAAATACTGCTGAAATGAATAATCAACAGATGCAGGGTGTGATAGAGCGTCCGATCAAAAAGTGGACTTTATTTACCATTGCATTTACTTTTTTCTCGTTGCTGATTCTATTTTCATTCCGCTTATATCAAATTCAGATTGTTCAAGGAGAAGAGTTGTATACAAAAGCAACTAATAATGCACAATCGTATGAAGTGTTATTTAATAAGCGAGGAGTTATCTATGACAGAAATGGTGTAGAGCTTGTATGGAATGAGTTCACAGAGGGTCTAGATTTTGCTAAGAGAAAATACATTGCAACACCAGGATTTTCTCATCTCCTTGGATACGTTACATACCCGCAAGCTGATAGTAAAGGAAAGTATTTTCAGTTTGAATATAAAGGTATTTCAGGTATTGAATTTGCGTATAATCAATTATTAAATGGACAGCTAGGTTTTAGAGAACGACAAGTGACTACGCTTGGTGAAGTTAAGTCGGATTCAATCATTCAAGAGCCAATTAATGGTTTAAATATTACATTGACCATTGATGCTGTATTGCAAGAGAGGTTACATAGAGAGTTAGCTCGATATGTGGATGAACAGGGGTTTGACGGGGCATCAGGAGTTATTATGGATGTACACACAGGTGAATTACTCGTTCTCACTAATGTTCCTGAATATGATTCAAATATCTTAGCAGATGGGGAAGATAGAGAGACTATCGCTTCTTATAATATTGATGAGAAGAAACCGTTTTTAAACAGGGCACTTGGGGGAACATACGCACCAGGTTCTGTTATTAAGCCATTTATCGCTTCAGGTATCTTAGATAAAGACATTATTAGCCCAACCTTTAGATTAGTCACAAACGGAACACTCGTTATTCCAAATAGATTTGGTGGACCAGCGACGTATTTCAGAGATGCACGCAACAATGGAGTAGTGAATATACGAGAAGCCCTCGCAAAGTCTTCAAACATTTTTTTCTTTACCTTTGGTGGTGGAGTACCAGGTACGCACACAGGACTAGGAATTCTCGGTATGAAAGAATATCTTGATGAGTTTGGTTTTGCACAAAAAACAGGTATTAAAGAATTTAATGAACAGTCTGGCTTCGTTCCGACTCCCGACTGGAAGAAACAAACATTCGGAGAGGGTTGGTTGCTTGGAGATACGTATTTTACTGCTATTGGACAATATAGTTTTTTAGCAACCCCATTACAATTGGTGACAGCAGCGGGAGCAATTGCAACAGATGGAACGTTGCTCACACCACAGCTTGTAAGACAAGGAGAAAACAAACTTACTCCATTGGTACGAAATGAAATTAATATCTCAGAAGAAGATTTCGAGGTTGTCCAAGAAGGGATGCGTATGGTAGTCACACATCCCAAAGGAACAGCGCAGTCACTTAATCTACCGTATGTTCAAGTAGCAGCCAAGACAGGTACAGCAGAGCGTGGAGTAAATAGGTCTAAATGGAATTCTTGGACCATTGGATACTGGCCATACGAAGAGCCTAAGTATGCATTTGTAGTAATGGCTGAAAACGGACCTGCTGGAAACCGGTTAGGTGTATCTAGGACAATGACTCGAATGTTCCAAGGATTATTTGAAGATGGAATTACAGATTATTTTGAGTAGTATTTTTGTATACTTTTCCATATCGTTCGTATAATACGCCATCTAATTCTAGGATACTTAAGAGTTCAATAAATCTTTGATACTCAAAAGTACTTTTTGTATAAAGTTCATCTTTACTACGTGGTTCGTCAAGAAGATTTAATAATATGGTTTGCTCAGGACTATATTTTTTTATATCAATTTTTTCAACTCGCTGTGGAATATGTAAAAGAGAAAGAATATCTTTATAACTGAGGATTGGATATGCTCCATCTTGCATGAGTTTGTTTGAGCCCTGTGCATGGGTACAGGTAATATTCTGAGGAACTACTGCAACAGTTTTGTTATATTCCATTGCCAGTCTAGCAGTAATTAAGGTTCCTGATTTTTCTCTCGCTTCGATGATGATAGTAAGGTCAGATAATCCCGCCATCAATCTATTTCTCTTGGGAAATGTCCATTTAGCTGCTTTTGTATCTGGTCTGTATTCTGAAACTAAAAGACCGCCAGATCTTACTATTTCCTGAGATAGTTTATAGTTTGAGCGAGGATAGATTACAGATTGATCTAATCCTGAACCAGGAAACGCAATACTTGGTAAATTATTTTGGAGTGCTGTTTGGTGAGCAAGTGTATCTATTCCTAGTGCAAGACCAGATACGATACAGATAGGGTATCCCCGCAGATCAGAAATCAATTTTGTAACTACTTCTTTTGCATATGAACTACACGTTCTTGATCCAACAATTGTAATATAATGGAGATCTTGAAATGAAGAATGATTACCATTAACGTAAATCTCTTTGGGACCATCTGGTAATTCACATAGTGGTTCAAAAAGTGTATCGATGAAGGCGCGTTTAGTGAGTATATACATAGAACAATTTTATCAATCGAGTTCTCCATGTGAATTACTATCTTTAACTTGGTAATAACTACTTTGCTATAATAGATAGATGGATATACAAGAAAAAGCCATTGAATTGGTAACATTATATGGAACTAAAATCTTGCTTGCACTGGCCGTCTGGGTTATTGGACTGCTCGTAATCAAGCACGTATTAAGAGTCGTTGAAAAAATCTTTGAGAAGACTGATTTTGACGAAGCATTGGAATCATTTATGTTGAGCCTTTCAGGAGCGGTGCTCAAACTCCTTTTGGTGATTATTGTTATTTCTATTTTGGGAGTTGAAACTACCTCATTGGTGGCACTGCTTGGTGCTGCTGGTTTGGCAGTTGGTTTGGCACTACAGGGGAGTCTCGCTAATTTTGCAGGAGGAGCACTTATTTTATTTTTTAAACCATTCTCTATTGGAGATAAGATTCAGGTGGTGGGGCATACAGGTATTGTTGAAGAAATTCAAATTTTTAGTACCGTACTGAGAACAGCAGATCACCGGAAAATTATTATTCCAAATGCTCAAGTCTCAAATGAGCCATTAGTTAACCTGACTGGTAACAAAAAAGTTGGTGTTGAGCTAACATTTGGTATTGGGTATGACGATGATATTGACCATGCAAAAACTATCTTGCTTAATGTGATCACTCAACACGAGCTTACACACAATGACCCTGAGCCT
>CALLVB010000035.1 GCA_938010795.1 Minisyncoccota bacterium | reverse complement strand
ATGACTACCTTTCAAAAGTCCCAATAGAAATGGAAAATCTATTCAGAAGAGCATCCGGGCGCCTAACAAGACAGGGCGTATGGAAGAGAGAGAAAAGTGGAAGCACGATACTTGACCAGAAAATATTTGATGAAAACTCTTCACGACAAAAAAATATGTACTGCTAGAGAGTAGAGAGATGCAGAACACTTGCTTGCCATCTTTATCCGTGTCTGTTTGAAAACATATAGTCTTTTAGCCCACGCAGGGCAGGAGGAGGTTCTGCGACGATGGCATAGTCATCACGGGTCTCCTTGTGTCTCTTCGTTCGTGCTTTTCCTTGTGTCTCTTTAAATTACTCAACTTGGTCGTCACGTATGTGCAACGACTGCAAATCAATTTATTATCGCACCGTTTTGAATGTTGAGTGAAGGAGTCGTTACTATGACTGGTGAAACCACAAAGGCACTTCTTGGGTGGTTCATTCAAATGGTCCTTTGAAATGTGGGCTTCTATAGCCGCTCTAGATGTTTTACGCAAGCTGCAAGCACTGCACTCGTATTTTCGTTTGCCGTTGTACATCTTGCGGAGAGTCGTAGTATTTCCTACAGTTTCCGAAGGAGACTTGTGGAATTTTCGCCCAAGCCTAGCCTTTCCCAAGGTACGAGCACTTGTTTCAAGCCGTCCAGTGTCCCTGCCTGGGTCGAGTGTAATGCTGTTATCCTTGCCCTGAAAATATGCATGGGAATTACCTACAACCTACAATATTTGAATAATAAAAACAAATGGCACAACAGTAGTGAAGGCTACTACTGCTTGCTGGGAGTGTCAATCCATACCACAATGAACATGGTAGCTTTAGTGTAGTGAACTTTTTGCACTGCCGAAAAAAAAACCACATAAAATATGGAGCGGCTCAGACTCACTTTTTGGGGAAGCAGGCCTTGGCCTAAGGTCAGTAGCAGAAGCCATTCATGTTATTATATCTAAAATATAAAATAATGAGCAAAAAAGGTGGGAATATTCGGGTATATCTACATGCAATACTTTCCGTGGACTGAAAGAGGCCGGTCGACTCCTGGCGGGCATACTTTTCCTTGGCCTAGGCTTTATGTAAGCAGGTCTATTGGCCACGTGCGCGTGGAAGAAACTTACTTCGTCAATACACATCGCACTTCTATTTCTTATATTCGCAATATTTCGTCTCAGGAGAAAACAGTAACCTGGAAAATATACAGATATTGAATGGGTGCGCGCCATTTTGTATAGACATGCGCAATCACTGTTTTTTCAGGGCTGTTTTTAACCGTGCGTGTGTCACTGGGATTCCTTAGAATTCTTTCATCAACTGAAATGTTATATATTTGCCATATCTAAACTTCCGTTATTTGACAACATCGAACAACGTTTTTCTTTCATCTAATCGAACTTTTGACCTGTATTTAAAAGGTAAATTGCTTTTCATTATATTTAAAGGACCTTTCAAGTGACACATTCACTTTTGTGACGTCAGCGGCCGGCACCAGATTTGTTGACCAATGATATCGCGTCTCAGTTAAAACCATATATGAGCGGTGGGAAGAACGAAAACAGTAAACAAAAAGCATTTTGACCTTTTGAACAATTTCACCTTAGTTTATGCACCTTCACTATATTCTCAAGGAGAGACGCTGTGTTAGCCAAGGTATGTAGAATTTTTTTTCCCGGAATTACACTTGTGAGTGAGGGCAGCTATAGATTACGGCTGAGTCGGTCATTTGGTAGGTAAATTTTGCATTTAGAAGTCAAATCATGCAAATTACATTTAGAACTCTGAAAGAAATGCTGATAAAAATTCACACCGTTGTTATAAAAAAGAAGGGGTGATCTTGACCCCGGGAAATCCGGAATTTTTGTTGTTGTTCATAAAGGAACGTTTGAAACTCTGGTTTGTATCTAAAAGAATTATTTGCCCAAGTGACCGGCTCAACCCATAGAGCTATTGATAATTCATCTTTCAAACTGACATACTATTTTTGGCAAAATTTAGGGAGTATTGGGTTACAGCACCCTGATCGTCACAACCTGGGCAGAAAGTAAAAAAAACAAAAACAAAAACAAAACAAAAAACGAGAAGCTAAGTTCAGTTATACTCTTCCATTCCTTTCTTCTCAAAAATTTACTCACACTCTCTTTTCCTTTTCACAGAATGGCTCGATTCCGTCAAGGAGGAGATGGAGCCCCGGGAACTGATGAAAACTTCCATGAAAACATCCCTTGTGAATACTCAAACTTGCGGGTCGTTCAATCCATGGAAACTCTCTTGCCTGCGGCCATTCACTTGAAAGTAGATCGCGACAATAAATTCTATTACCTCACGGAAGAGTCGGCGAAGAATGGCATTGCACCCAAAGCTAAAGACAAGTAAGCTGAAGCGGTCGCTCCATTTAATTTTTTGCTCACTCACTACAGAGCTTGAACATTAATTTACTGGAACTTTGCTCATCTAAGAGAGACGTCATTTGTCTGTGAACATTAGTATGACTTTTTTTTTTCTTCTTTCAGCTACACGAAAAATCAGCAGCATGTGCGTCGATTCATCATCCGGACACAAATGCAAGCGGCCAGGGACATGATCGAAGAAGATCTCGGCCTTCTGAAGGTGAAGCGAAAGGTAAATCCTGAACTCTACAAGGCGGTTCTAATCAAAGATGTGCAACAAGAGATTGACAACCTGCGAAGAATGCGAACAACCTACAGACCCTTCCTCGATAACTACACAGCGGGCCACATTGTGAACGGTTGCGTGAATATCATGAATACAATTGCCGCAGGCAAGAATTGGAACGCGCACGCGGCCGCTGTCGGGTGTGCCATCGGGAACTTTGCAGCCATGCTGTACGATGCCAGTGACGCAAACATCACGGACCTTGAAAAGAACTTCAAGTATCTTCGACTGCATTCAGAATCACTCTGCGGTGCCCCAAAGGGACATGCGGACAATATTTACGTAGAGTATATGACCGCCTTGAAAACAGACAGCGGTCCATCGTATTTGGAACCGGGCCGGTTTGAACGTGACAAAGATGCCTGTATGGAAGCTTTCGATTCGTCGAAGAGGAATCCGACTATAAGTCACACCTTCGATTGGATGTGCAAATACAAGGGCTGCCCCATGATGTACGGAGAAGCGAAATGCTCCGGCGATAGCAAAGAGGGTTATACTGATCTGAACCTTTTTAGTACGCGCCTTTTGGGACACATGCCTTTTGGAATAAGCATGCATTCCAACGATTGCTCCTTTCGTGTAACCAAGATCACACACGTCGATACACAGTGGAGGGTGGGCCAAACTCTCCAGCAAAAGTCTGCACCATTGATCAAGCTGCATATGAAAGAGATAAAGATGTTTGACGTGACGAAGCCCGATTCTACGAAGCCTACAGAAACACAATGCTCCCTCCCTTCGGGAAACGATCTATCCCCGTTTACCACGGAGGAAAAGAAACTCTGGATGTCGCTGACAACTCAGACAAGGAGGTATTTGGAAGCGGTCTGGACCACCATTGACGTCCTCGTGAAACTTTTCGAAGAGCTTGGCAGCCTTAGAGATCTCGACGAAATTCAAGAAAAGTGGAAGAAGGGAACAGAGCTGATCGACATACCGCAATTCCAAGAGAGACCCCCCGATGAGACTCGCCTGGTTCGTCAGCACCGTTGGCGATACGGGCCCAAGTCCATGGAGGATTGGGCGCGGGAAAAGGAATCTAGAGAGGAACAAAGCAGACTAGATACAAAACCTCCAGACGACCATGAAGACAGAGGCGACGACAATGATGACGACGAAGATGACGACAATCATCCGGACGGCGGCAATGGAGGGTCGGACGGCGGCAGTGGAGGGCCGGACGGCGGCAATGGAGGGTCGGACGACGGCAATGGAGGGTCGGATGGCGGCAATGGAGGGTCGGATGGCGGCAATGGAGGGTCGGATGGCGGCAATGGAGGGTCGGA
>CALLVB010000034.1 GCA_938010795.1 Minisyncoccota bacterium | reverse complement strand
ATAGAAGGACCCCTAAGGGTCTTTTCTTTGTGAAAATCTATCATAAGAAAAAACCGCACTGCTGCGGTTTTTTCTTATGTGTCGGGATGCCGGGATTCGAACCCGGAGTCCCCCGCTCCCAAAGCGGATATGTTAGCCGTTACACCACATCCCGAAGACTTGTGTCCCTGATGTGCCAATGAAGATACTGAGCTAACCGTGTTAGCCGACTATAGACACTGCCACACCCTGAGAACTATTGAATTAGAATCTAATCCAATGTGTCGAAATACTACCACACAGACGTGTTTTCGCAATCTTTGATAGTATTACTAGTAATGAAAGAAACTACTATCTATATCTCAAGAGGAAACTTGCTTCATAATCATAAAGCGCTCACTGATCTTGCTGGTGTTCCTGTGTGGCCGGTCCTTAAATCTAATGCGTATGGCCATGGTCTCGAGGAGGTTTGTGAGATACTTTCCGATACTAATTCACAATATTTTATTGTACAGAATTATCTTGAAGCAGAATCTATATGGCAGATACTCCCACACCAACAAGTTCTTATGCTTGGCACAGAACCATTTTCAAAATATGCTGATATGAAGTTTACACATCTGACCCCAACCGTTGGTTCCCTGGAGTTACTTACCACAATAATACAATTAAACACTCCACTATCTATACACCTCAAAATAAATACAGGAATGAACCGGCAAGGATTTGACCCTGTTGAAATTCCGCAAATAACAACTTTGTTAAAGAAAAATCCACACATCACCATAACTGGAATTTTGACTCACTTTTCAAATGCTGATGGTCCAAACACTGCCTTCATCACAAAGCAATATACCTGCTTTACCTCATGTCTCAAACAATTTGAAGATGCCGGTATAACTCCCCGGTGGATCCACGCAGGTAATACCGCAGGTCTTAGCAAAACACCAAAGGGAATACTCACTGCTGCTAGATCAGGAATTGGTTTGTATGGACTCAATCCCCTCGAAGAACTAGATGGGATGTATGAAACCTATGAGCGGCTCAAACCAGTATTATCACTTCATACATATATTACACATCTGCGCACCATCAAACCTGGTGAAATAGTTGGCTATGGAAACACCTTTACTGCTCTACATGAAATGCGTATCGCCACCATCCCTGTTGGATACTATGAGGGGATACCCAGACTCTTGAGTAATGTTGGTATGTGCTCATCCCTAACCGATGACCCTCTACCTATTGTGGGCAGAGTATCTATGAACCTCATTGGTCTTGATGCAACAAACAAAGAGTTACAAATTGGTGACGAAGTTATCATCTACAGTAATAACAAAAACTTTCCAAACACCGTCACCACAAATGCTCACCTGTGCAATACCATCAATTACGAATTAACCACAAATCTTAAACCTCATATCACGCGGATTATCGTATAATAGAATTATTATGTTTCACTCACCATACGCACTGCTCGGATTTCTTGGGATCGGAATTATCTTGTTTTTTGTACTGCGGTCAATTGAAAACAAACTACAAACCAATATTAACGAATCAAAGTCTCTTGTAGATGATTTCTTTAGTGTCTTTGTGCTCTCGCTTATGCCGTGGGTGTATATCCTTATATTACTTTTGGCCGGGTCATATACTCTTGATTTCATCTCATCATCATGGGACTCATTTAGAAATGCTCTTATTCTCATACTTGGGACCTATCAGGGAATTGTGACTCTCACCGCTATTGGTAATTTTATTATCAGCCACACTGATATCTCAAAACGTCGAGAAGAGAAGTTGTTCAATATATTTTCAAAACTCCTCTCAGCGGTTGTATGGCTTGTTGGAATCTTATTTTTACTTTCAAACTTTGGTATTGATATCACTGCACTTTTAGCTGGATTTGGTATTGGGGGTGTGGCCATCGCCTTTGCATTTCAAAATATCCTGCGAGATCTCTTTTCATACTTCACTATTCTTCTCGATCAACCAATCAAAGAGGGTGATGTAGTAGAAGTAGCAGGAAGGGAGGGGACTGTAAAACACATCGGAGTAAAAACCACACGTCTCAAAGCAACAGGTGGCGAGGAAATAGTAATCGCTAATGACACCATCGCTACTGCAGAATTAAAAAACTACGGTACCGCAAGAAAGAGACGTGTTCACTTCTCTCTATTTTTAGAACAAGATAATACACAAAACAAATTAGCCAAACTACCCAAACAATTTGAAGAATTAATAACTACTATTGATGGTCTCGAATTTAAAGCAACATACCTCAAATCAATCACTGCTGCAGGTATTGAACTTACCACTATCTATTATGTTAAAAATCGGAATTTTGCCCTCCACAGAGAAACTCGAACTGCTCTCAATTTAGCCATTCATAAACTATTTACGAAGGAAAAAATCAAGCTCGTTAAAGCTGATATTGTCGCGAATCAATAAAACCCTCTTTAAAACTCTACATGCACTTCTTTGAGCCAGATTTTTTCTGGTTGAGAAAGCATAAAAACTACCACCTCTGCTAAATCTTTAGGTTCTGTAAAGTTTTCTACCGGAACTCCTTGTTGTCCAGACTTTTCAAACATGGCGGTGTTTGTTCCCGCTTGATATACAGCGGCAATCCGGATTGGTTCATCTTTCGTATCTTCACGTAACACATCTGTAAACCCCCTCATCCCATACTTACTTGCACTATATGCAGAAAATCCTTTTTGAGCCACAACCCCTGCTTTTGAAATTACATTTATGATTGCGGTCTGTCGTTCTCTCATAGATGGAAGTAGGTGTTTTGTTAGTACGATATGAGATGTCATATTTACTGATATCAAACGTTCGATCTCTTCAGTATCAACGGTAGTAATATCACCTGCCTGCTGCCATATTCCTGCATTATTAATTAATACATCAATCTCCGTCTCTGCGAGTAATTCCTGTATAGATTGCTCCAACCGTTCACGATTAGAAATGTCACAACTAATAATTTGAGTTTCTCCAACACACGCATTCGCAACCGCTTGTAGTTTTTCTTTGCTCCTGGCAAGCAATATGACACGTGCACCAACAGCACTAAGCGCAAGCGCCATACTCTTTCCAATACCATCACTTGCGCCTGTGATTAAAACAGTTTTATTTGAGAGTTTCATGTATATAAAATTAATCTATTAGTAACTAGCAGTATACCAAGAACAAACCTCTATCCACCAAACAACACAAATAGACTTCTTATTCTAATATGCTATAACTTACGAAGTTGCACTTTTACAAGTGTTATAGAATTTGTCAAATACACCAAGAAAGGTTCATGACATGACATCCATTACATCACCCTCAATTCTTATTGTAGATTTTGGTTCACAATACTCTCAAATTATTACTCGCTCTTTACGTGAGATGGGTTATCGTTCAGCTTTGCTCTCACCAGCAAAAGCGCAACAATGGCTCGAGGACTACACACCGAAAGCAATCATCTTGTCTGGTGGGAACAAAAGTGTAAATAACCAAAATGCACCTCAAATCCCCCAAGGAGTTTTCGATGCAGGTGTGCCTATATTAGGTATCTGTTATGGAATGCAAGCTCTTGCCAAACACTTTGGCGGACAGGTCAGCAATCAAAGTCCAGGTTTTGGGACCGAACAGATCTCACTTGTTTCTCTGAGTCCACTTTTTGACGGCCTCAGTGATACACAAGACGTCTGGGCAAGCCACGGCGACACTGTTTCAAAACTACCTAAAGGTTGGAAAAAGATCGCTACTGATAAAACCGGTGCCTTAGCTGCCATGCAGGGCCCAGAAGAAAAATTTTTTGGTGTACAGTTTCATCCAGAGGTCACTCAATCGACCAAAGGACAACAGATACTGGAGAACTTTCTTTTTATTTGTGATTGCAAACAAGACTGGGATGCCTTCAATATGAAAACTACACTGATTCAACAAATCGCTGAACAAGTGGGCCCTCATGAAAAGGTTGGTCTAGGTGCAAGCGGTGGGGTTGATTCAACAGTACTTGCTGCACTATGTCGTGAAGCCCTTGGTCCTGATCGAGTCTTTGGTATTTGTCTTGATGCTAATAACTTACGTCATGGCGAAAGAGACCTTATCAGCAAACATCTACATGCTGCCGGAATTTCTTTACAGTTTGTTGATATTAGCCAAGAGGTCCTGACGGTACTTGCTGGTATTACCGACCCTGAAGATAAACGCAAAGCTTTTCAACCAGTCTATAAAAAGGCCTTGGTTGATGCGATGCAGTCTTTAGGTGATGGTTTTATTGTTGCGCAAGGCACCTTGGCGACAGACTTGATTGAATCTGGTAAGACTGGAGGTGAGGTAATTAAAACTCACCACAACACAGGCTTAGACTTTGGTGACACACAACAGATTGAACCTCTGAGTGGACTTTTTAAATACGAGGTTCGTGAATTGGCTAGATCACTAAATCTTCCAGACTCTGTGACCAATCGTTCACCTTTTCCTGGACCAGGTCTTTTGATTCGAATTCTTGGTGAGGTCACATGTGATAAGTTGAACTTATTACGTGAGGTTGATCGAGTAGCAATGCCAATCCTTGAAAAAACTGGAGAGAATGTTGCTCAATTTGTCGTAGGTTTGGGACCTCAAACTGTCGGGATTAAAGGAGATGCGCGTGATTATACACATGCTGCCTTGATCAGAGGGGTCATTACCACAGACTTCATGACTGCCAAAGGAGTCTATTTTGAACAGACTATTGTAGAAGAGCTCAAGTCAGCTCTTACACAAATTCCTGGGATTAATCGTGTTTGGATCGACCCAACAGACAAGCCGAGTGCCACCACAGAGTGGCAATAACACAAACTAAAAGCCCGACATTTATTAATAGATGTCGGGCTTTTTCTTTTTAAAAAATATGTGGGACTGAAAACCTGGATACCTATTTCAGTTTTTTAAACAACTCGTCTAATTGAGAGAAAGGAGCTTTGAGTTCTTTAAACACAATAACGTATATTCCGTGTTCTGGTAAATCTAACTCTTTAATATAGTGGAGTGCTTTTCTCTTAAACCTATTACGTCGCACAGCAAGCTTCGCTAGTTTTTTAGGAACAACAGCAGTGAACCGTGCTGGGGTATGATCTGGAGCATCTTTATATGCAATAAAAAACCCTGGTGCATGAATTTTCTTCCCTTGACTAAAGGTTGCAGAGAAGAGCACACTATTGAGTCTTTGTGATTTAGGAAACATAATAAACTTATTGTAGCAAAGAAAAAGAGACGCATGTGCGTCTCTTTGTTCTTATACTGATAGTTTCTTTCGTCCTTTTCGAAGCCGCCGAAGGATTACGTTCTTCCCTGAGCTCTTTCGCATTCGCACAAGAAAACCATGAGTAGTCTTTCGCTTCTTGTTCTTTGGTTTGTATGTTTGTGACATGGGATATGTAATTAGTTTAGGTAATTAGTGCGCGCATTCTATACAATTTATCCACAATATTCAAGATGTAACTTTGACATCGTGGGTATAACTTATCCACAAGTTACACCCAGTTTTCCGTATAAAAACTGTCAATACCGGGTATGTAACACCTTGGCTATAATGATTCACATTCAAATTGTTAATAACTAACTTACACAGAAACGATGACAAACACCTACAAAAGCTTATGGGAGAAAGCAGCAGCCAATATTGAATTGGAAGTATCGAAAGCAAACTACAACACCTGGTTCAAAGATATCTATATTTCAAAAGTAGAAAGTGGGTCAGTAACACTTGCAGTCCCAAACCAATTTGTAAAAAACTGGCTTTCAGAAAAATTTGAAAAAATAATTCTTAAAAACCTTATTGTTGTAGATGCAACAATAAGAAACATCGATTTTGTCATTGAAAAGAAAGAAAAAAAAGCGAAAGCTGATAAACAAGTTATTTCAATTAACAACAAACTACCCCTTGATAATTTATACATTAACAAGACAGACAACCTCAACCCACGATACACCTTTGATACATTCGTAGTGGGGGACTTTAACGAGGTTGCGTATTCTGCAGCACAAGCAATTATTAAAAAATTTCCAGAAACAGCGTACAACCCATACTTTATTTATGGAAATACTGGGTTTGGTAAAACCCACCTTATCCAAGCGGTTGGAAACCATATTAAAAAGGAGTTTCCAGAAAAGAAAGTGTTCTACCTTACAACTGACAAGTTCCAAATGGAGGTTGTTGAGCAGGTAGGAAAATCAAACAAAGCAAACGATTTTAAAAACAAGTACCGAAAATACGATGTACTCATTATTGATGATGTTCACTTCTTATCTAAAAAAGAAAAAACCCAAGAAGAACTATTCCACCTATTTAATTATCTCTACAATAACAACAAGATGATTATTCTTTCGTCTGATAAACACCCAAACCAAATCCAAGACATCGAAGATAGGTTACGATCACGATTTAATGCAGGAATGGCAGTAGATGTACAGGCCCCTGACTATGAATCACGAGTGCAAATCCTTAAAAGAAAGGCTGAGATGAACTCTCTGTTCCTTTCTGACAAGATCATCGACTTTGTTGCAACAGCAGTAAACGGAAATATCCGTGAACTAGAGGGAGTATTTAACTCAATTCTTCTTAAATCAGAGATGAAGGGAAGAGAGATAAGCCTTAATGAGGTAAAAGATCTTGTTAAAAACAATATTAAAAAGAAAAAAGTTCTTAAAGTAGAAGAAGTAGTAAAAATTGTTTCAGACTACTACAACATCGCTGAGGAAAACGTATACCGAAAAATTCGAAAGAAGGAGTTTGTAAAACCTCGTCAGTTGATTATGTATATTCTTAGAGAAGACTTCAAAATCTCATTCCCAACTATTGGTGAGAAACTGGGTGGTCGGGATCACACAACAGTAATGCACTCCTGTGACAAAGTACGAGAAGATCTAGAAAAGAACCCTCAGTTGGTTCAAGACCTAGATGCAATTCGGTCAATGTTTTAGAGATGTAAAACCGACCACTCTAGACAAAAAGAGGGTTCCGTTTTGTGGTCAGGGGAAAAGTCTGTGTGAAAGTATCGAGTAAGTCTGTGTATAAGAAAATGTGTTGGTGTGGAGAGGGGTTGGATAAGTTCATTTAAATGTTTTGATAAAAAGTTTTACCCACCAATTGGTATAACTTATAAACAACAAAAATAAAAAGTAACAACCAAGATAGATTGTTAATTAGGCTCCATCTTGAGTTATCTACTTTTCCACCGTGTATAATAATAGTAATAATATATATATAAGATTATGAAATTCGTCTGTGTACAAAATAAACTTACAAGAGCACTTGAACAAACTGCCTTAACAAGTTCCAAGAATCAAGAACTAAAAGTATTAGGATGTTTTCTTATTACAGCAGAGAATAATAAACTTGTAATCCAAACAACAAACATCGACGTAGCTACTCAAGTAGAAATTCCAGCACAGGTTACAGAAGAGGGAACGGTTGCTGTACCGGTAGAGATTTTTTCTAAAGTAGTTGCTGGAAACAAGAATTCACAAGAAGGAATTGAATGTTCTCTTGAAGACGGAAACCTTTCTGTAGTTACCAAACAAAACTCAACAACAATCAAAACAATTCCTCACGACGATTTTCCAACAACCCCTTATATAACAGATGGTAATTCTCTTGCACTACCAATTAAACAAATATCAGAAGGGATTGGTTCGGTATCATTCTGTGCAGCTCACTCAAACATCAAACCAGAGCTTTCATCAGTATTTATTTACAAAGAAGGGACAGACATGTACTTTGTGTGTACTGACGGGTTTAGGCTCGCTGAGAAGAGGTTACCACTGCAATCAGAATTAGAAGATTTTTCACTATTACTTCCAATCACCTCAGCAGATCTTATTACACGAATGGTTGAACGAATTGATGATGAGATGGAAATGTTAATTACCTACACTGACAATCAAATTTCATTCTCAACAGATGAGGTATATATAACATCACGACTAGTCTCTGGAAATTTCCCAGACTATAAACAACTAATTCCTACAGAGAAAAATACTTCAGCAGTTATCTTGAAATCAGATATGCAAGATACATTAAAATTAATTGGTGTGTTCTCTGATCAATTCCATGAGGTTTCTATTGAAGTGAAACCAAAAGAAAAACTATTTGCGTTCTACACACAAAACAAAGATGTGGGGCAAAATCAATCAAAAATTGATGCTGCACTTGAGGGTGACGACATGATGATTAAATTTAACCACAGATACATCCAAGATGTGTTTGGATCCATTCGTACAGATTCAGTAGAGATGAGCTTTACAGAGGCAAATAGACCGCTTAAGATTGAAACTGTACCTAAATCTGGATTCACATATATCGTAATGCCCCTCAACAAGTAAATCTAGCGAACTTCTGCGTCAGTTTCGTTTGTGGTTTGCTCGCTGTACAAAAAGGTACACCCTCACAAACCACAAACTCACTTCCTTGAATTTCATCTAGATATAACCCGTTGAGGTTATTGGAAAATTTAAGCAAAAAACAAACCATATGAACATCAAACAAATCCAAGAATTTCAAAAAGAACTAGAACCGGTATTTACAGGTGTGCTTGGTGGAACATCAGATGAACAAATTATGGCGCAACTACTCAAGGTTCAAGAGGAGCTTGGAGAGGTAACACAGTCAGTTTTAGGGGAGCTTGGTAAACAAGTAAATGGAAAAACATTTTCAGATGCAGGATCAGAAATGGCAGATGTGATTCTCGCAACCTTTGCACTTGCTGAACGAATGGATATTGATCTTGAGGACAAGTTGGTTGCAAAGATGAAAATCATTAAAGAAAGGTTTAAGTCATAAAAATGAAATTAGAATATAAATTTTCAGATAAATACATAGGATTGAACACACCACTTACTTTTGAGTTGCCAAAACAACTAGTTGTTGAGAGAGAAACACTGGTATTAAAAGATGAGTTTCATATGAGCATTCACTGTATTATAAAAACAAAAGAAGCACACCCTGAAATATCTCATGAGGAAATCATCAATCACTTTAATAATTTTGTAAAAACAAACCAAATAGAATACACCGGTTTTAAACCAGAGCTTCGGTTTTGTGAGCAAGAAAACAAGAGGACTGTTGTGGTAATGGTCGAAACCAAAAATTTAGAAGAATATTTTAATGATTTTAACAATATGTTTAATGTAAATATTCCAACACAACCCGCACATATTACACTCTATACAAAACAATCAAACATAGGTATTGATTTAACCTCACAAGAAGAACTCACCAATCTTTCCAAAACCATTAATAACAAAGAACTAGAAAATATTTTGTTTAATCATGAGGCTTAAAAATTATAAATTTTTACAAGACTTGGAAAAAACAAGAGAATATGTTTTTCATGGATCAGATACCTTGGTTCAAGAGCTCGAGCCAAGACAAGGATATAACTTTGGGAAACCAGATGGGGACCCAACCGTCTTTGTTTCACAAGAAATTAGCATCCCTACATTTTTCTCATTATTTAACCCAACAAACAACGAATCGATTCGTTGTGGTGTGGTGTGGTGTGGTGTGGATGATGATTTTAAAGTGAGTTTGTTTGCGAGTAAAAATATCCTAGAAAGAGTTGGTGAGGATCAAGTTGGTTATGTGTATGTGTTTAGCAAAACCGATTTTAAACATCATGACCACCACGAGTGGGTCCGATATGAAAAAATAAAACCCCTACATATTGCAGAGGTGTCTCGAGCCAATATTGGTATTGAGATTACAGAGATAAAATAAACTGTTCTATAGAAAGAGAAAAATTTAAATTCCCACGACGTGTTTCGTGGTAATTTTGTATCAATTTTTTCTGCGCTTTGAATACTTCTTTTTGAGTCCAGTTTTTCGAAGCAGTTTTTGCTTTGTTGTATGCAAACGGTTTTAATCCAGACTTCGCTTGGGTGGTAGAGAAGGCGAGCGCCAGTGCTTTAAGTTGCCATAAAAACACCCCATGTAATTCTTCGTCAGCTACACCTTTGTTTTTTGCTTCGTGGTACTTTACCCATAAATCTTTTTTCTTTTTGTTCGCAAGTAGATCAGTGAGAGAGAAAATATTAAACTCCTGTTTTTTTTCAGCCGATTCAAATAGGTGTACGGTCGCTCCAAACTTTTCAAATTTGTTTGAGGTGGTTTTAAGTAGTTTGTTTTCAATAAATACAAATGCGTTATTAGAATTCTGCAGCTCCTCTAGTTTATCCATCACTACGTCCCGTCCGTCTTTATCCTCTAATACCCCACGACAGATAACAATATTTTTTGATTCAAACAACCCAGCGCCTTCAATGGTTTCGAGAAACCTCGGTGCGGAAAAATTTTGATCATCAAACAAAACCTGATTAGCATCAGGTCGCTTGGTAACAAGTGTGTCGATCAATTTATCACTCGCCGCTTTCCGTTTATCAAAATGTGTCCCTGCAATTAGAAATAACATTCTTTCATTTTAACAAAACTAAACTTTTATTTTTAGAACAATTTGTGAAAATTATTAAAAATATCCAAGATATATTTTTCTTGTTTTTGAATCTTGCTCCCTTCTCTAAGGTTAATTTCGTTATTTAATTGGTCGTGAAGCTCTCTTATTTTTTTAAGGTGATAAGAGTTTAGTGAAGAATCAATTATTTCTCTTTCTTCTTCAACCATTTGTTTTGTAACCTTGATATCCATTAGTTTAAAAGCCTCAGAAAGACTTTGTGTTAAATGGATTTTTCTTCGCACTCCAACTCGTTCTTTAAATTCTGTTTTTAACCAGTCGTTCAGATATGATTTTTTATTATCTGTTTTTCCAAAATCTCCATCACGAGTCACGACAATAATGTCGCATTTTGATAACTTTGCACACCTAATCACCCACTCCCAATTAATAGCGTCTCCGATAGAATTATCCTCTTTTTTTCTCGGTGGATAACCTAACAAGAATCTTTTTATTGCTAATTTTCTTATTTCAGATCGACCTTCGTGTTTTCTTCCAAGATTATAAGTTGACTTAGAAGAAAAAATTTTTTCTAAGGAAATGAAAACAGGATCATTCTTGGTTGGGTGGTCAAGAATTTTTTTAATTTGATCTTGGAATTTCTTTTTTTGTTGTTTAGAGTCTTTTTTTATAGCCTTTTCTTTTTTTGCAAAGAGCTTGTCTGAAAATATCTCAGGCAAACCAGACGAGTCAGAAAAAGTCATTTCTTTAGCCATTTCCAAGATAACACCTTGTCGGTTTTTTTTATATTCCATCTCGACTTGTTCTGTCAGGATTAATTTTTCTTTTAAGGTGTCTAATTTTTTAAGATAGTTGAGCGATACATCAGATTTTTGAATCCTATAAAAATCTAAAAAAATATTTGTATCTACAAACATTAATATTCCGCGCTTCTTCCGTTTTTTCTGTGCCATGTGCTATTTAGTATAACAACATTTTTTATGAAGAGATTACTCTTAATAAGAGATAGTGAATGGTTAATTTATTTTAATTCTGACCAGTTATTACCAACAGAGAATCCAACCTTGAGAGGTACGGGTGAATATTCTTGGGGTGGTGTGTGTGTGTCTAGGACCGCTTCCATAACGGTTTGTATTTTAGGACCGAGATCACCAACTATGTCTTCTTTAATTTCAAAGACTAACTCGTCGTGAACTTGAGCCAAGATTTTAATTTGATCTTCTAATTTATTTTCTGTGATGTAATTTGAAACGTCAATCATCGCAAGTTTGATGATGTCTGCCGTTGCTGTTCCTTGAATTGGTGCGTTTACTGCCATGCGCTCTTCCATTGCTTTAATAAATGGAACTGTTGAGTTAATTTTAGGGAAGAATCGTTTTCGTCCATATAACGTCTCAGAGTATCCAGTTTCTTTTACAGACAACTTTGTCTCTTCGATATATTTTGCAACTCCAGAGAATCGTTCAAAGTACATATCAAGATATGACCGGGCTTCCTGTAGGGTGGTGGTTTCTACACCAAGATTTTTTCGCAGTGCGTTTGCGCCCATTCCGTACAAGATTCCAAAATTGATCACTTTAGCTTTACGCCTGTTATCAGCTGACTCTTCTCCAAACATTTCCAGAGCAACACGCGAGTGAATATCTTCTTTGTTGTTAAATACCTCAACCAATTTTTTATCTCCAGATAGCATCGCTGCAGCACGCAGTTCAACTTGAGAGTAATCACAAGAAACAAGTTTTGTTCCAGGGGTTGCAATAAATACTTCTCGGATTTCTTTCCCATAGTCACCTCCAGTTGGAATGTTTTGTAGGTTAGGATCTTTTGAAGACATGCGCCCTGTTACCGTTCCGTTTTGCAGGAACCGAGAATATAATCGTCCAGAACCAGTATTAATCATCGGGATAATATTATCGATATATGTAGAGGTAAGCTTGGTGAGTTCTCGGTATTCTAAAATTTTACCGATAATTGCGTGCTCACTTGCAATCTTTTCCAACTCAGATTCTTTAGTTGAGAGAACACCTTTTGGTGTTTTCTTAATTCCTTTGGTTGGCAGTTCCATGTCTTCAAAGAGCACCACAGATAGTTGTTTAGTAGATTTAATATTAAATTCTTGCCCCGCTAGTTTATGAATCTCTTTCTCCAAAACATCAATCTTCTTGTGAAAATCTTTAGACTTTTTCTCTAAAAGTTTTTTATCAATTAAGAATCCCTGTTCGTCCATTTGAGCCACAAGAGGAGCGAGTGGAATTTCAATTTCATTCCACACATATTCAAGTCCAAGCTTTGTAATTTCTTGCTCAATTTCTTTTGTTGCATCATTAAATTCTCCAGTTGAGGTAAACGCAAGAATATCATCGAGGGTAGGATCAGCTATGGTTGGGTTCAGTAGGTGCACAGCAAGTTTGTATTTCAGTGCATCTTCGACAGACACATTTTCAATATCCAACCGGTCAGACAAAGAGATTTCATCAGCAACAGATTTGATACCCATGGCTTTTTGGAGCCTATCCAACATCGTTCGGAATTCTAGTTGGCGGAATAGTTCACCAACCGTTGCTAAATTTAATCCATCTTTAAATTCTTGTTCAGGAAGAGAGAACTCCAGTTCTACATCTCGCTTGATAGTTGCGAGTTCTTTTGAAAATAGTGCATCTTCCTCACCATCCTTGAGAAGCCCTAAGATTCTTGGAGTAATTCCTGGCAGATCTAGAACTTTAGACTCATCTTTATGTAAAGCTGCGTACATGTCTTCGAGAGTCCCAAAATTTACAATCAGCGTTGTTGCTGTTTTTGCTCCTACTCCTTTAATACCTTTGATGTTGTCAGATGGATCGCCCGCAAGTCCTTTGTAATCCGGAATAAAGTTAGAGCCAAACCCATAACGATCAACCACCGCTTGTTCGTTATACATAGTGGTAGACATGCCTTTTTTGGGAGTCATGATTTGTACTTGGTCTCCTTCGATTAACTGCATAGTGTCATGATCACCAGAGGCGATAATGATTTGGTTATTTTTGTCTTGTTTTAAAATCTCAGCAATAGTTCCGAGCATATCATCAGCCTCATATCCAGCGAGTTCGTAAATGGGAATCCCAAAGGCAGCAAAGATATCTCGTGACTTAATGATTTGTTCTACTAGTTCGGGGTCAGATTTTTTTCGACCAGATTTATAGTCGTCATATGCTTCGTGCCTGAATGTGCCACCAGGGAGGTCATACGTGGCGATAATATAATCAGGCTGCAATTCAGCAATAGTTGAGATTAGAATAGAACACACACCAAACAGACCACCAGTGGGTGTTCCATCTCGGGCAGTGAATTCTGGCATAGCGTGATACGCTCGGTGAATAATCGCGTGAGAGTCGAGGAGTACTATTTTTTTCATGTTATATATTATAACGAGATACGAGACAAAAGAATAACCCCAATACATGGGGTTAAGGTTGAGCAACCATTAGTTGCTAAATATTTTTTGAGTGGCAGTGCCAAATCGTTTTTCAATTACGAAGTAGATGTGCTCGATCAACTCATTGACACCCATCGTATCTTTTACAATAACAGTAGTGATGTTCTTACCAGCATGAATATTTTTCGTTTTGAAGCGTTTATATTCACGAAAGGTTCTCTTCACCTGCACAGGAACCCATAACGGGTAGTCTTTGAGCACAATGAACAGGTCTACACCCGCCATGTCCGAGTTTGAAAAATCTTCAGTACAATAAACATGTAAGATATTACTAAATCGAGGATCATCCTCAGCGCTAATCAGGAGACATCCCCGGACTAACTCTTCACTATATATCCCTCGCTCTTCCGGGGTTGATTGTTCATAAAACACATCCAACCCTTGTTTCTCCTTAAGACTAAAGAGACGTTGAAAGATTTCTTCTCGCTCGGCGTTTGCCAATTTTAAAAGAGCAAATTTATTATCTGCCGCCGCTTTTGCTTTGGGGCATTGTGCTCTTGATTGTATACCAGAGACTTTACGCTTGTTCTTCGTATCTGACATGAGAGCCTCCTTTCGACAAAATGTTAGCGTATATAAATTATATCATTTTAATGCTATTTGTCAATATATTGGTGAGTATGTAATATGTAAAGTACACTTTACATTTAAATAAGAGTAGTGTATACTCGACTTAACATTAAGAAAATAAGAATAAATATGAAAACAGAAACATTGTGCGTTGATTGTAAAGAGCGACTAGCGAGCTTAGAAGAAAAGAAATTAATTGGTCATGAGGATCGTCAATTACTTGAAAATCCAGAACGAGTAATTCAAGCAGAGTTACCACTGAGACGAGATGATGGAACCTTAGAAATACTTACGGCATTTAGAATCCAACACTCAACTAAGAGGGGACCAGCGAAAGGGGGGATCAGATTTCACCAAGAAGTAGATCCAGCAGAGGTAGCTGCATTAGCATTTGTTATGTCCCTTAAAACAGCACTACTTGATCTGCCGTATGGTGGAGGAAAAGGTGGAGTTCAGTTTAATCCAAAAGAATATTCCACAGCAGAAATTGAGCAAGTTTCTCGTTTATATATGAGGGCGTTTGCTGATGTACTTGGACCACACAAAGATGTACCCGCACCGGATGTGAACACAACCCCAGAGATCATTGGATGGATGCGTGATGAATACGCACACATCACAGGTAAAGATGAGCCGGCAATCATTACAGGAAAACCAGTAGAAAAAGGAGGCTCTGAAGGTAGAGGTACAGCTACAGCGATGGGGGCGTATTTCATCTTGAAAGAGCGGTTTGCTGCACAAGCCCCACAAGAGGTATCAGTCGCAATTCAAGGATTTGGAAATGCAGGATCAATTTTGGCTGAGCTTTTATATAACGATGGATTCAAGGTGGTTGCTGTTTCAGACTCTAGGGGTGCAATATATAACGAAGAGGGATTAGATATACACGCTGTTGCCAAACATAAACCAGAACGGAATCCTATTTCAAAATTTGATGGAGGGTCTCCTATTTCTAATGCCGCATTACTTGCTCTAGAAGTAGATTTGCTTGTGCCTGCTGCGCTTGGAGATGCCATTACTACTGAGAATGTAACAGATGTTAAGGCATCGGTAATTATTGAAGTTGCGAACGGACCGATCACAACTGGAGCAGAACATATTCTTGATGATAGGGGGGTAGAAATAATTCCCGACCTACTTGCAAATGCCGGAGGAGTTACTGTTTCATATTTTGAGTGGTTCCAGAATATTCATAACGAACGGTGGACAGAAGAAGAGGTAAATCAAAAATTACAAGGGATGATTGCTGATTCATATCATCGTACAAAACAGATATCACAAGAACACGAGGTGAGTTTGCGGGATGCGGCATACAAAATTGCTATTGACCGAATTGGTATGCCTAAACACAGTTAAATCGGACTGTGGTGTTTGGGCATATTGGTTTCATAAAACTACTAAATAAACGAAAGACAAATAAAAGAGCGAGCCTTAGGCTCGCTCTTTTATTTAATAATAGCGCTTCTCCCATCACCATCTAAGTTGAGGACAACCTCAACCTTTTTATAACTCTCTAAAAAGTTTTCTATTTTTTCCGGCCACTCAATAATGACTAATGTAGTTGGATCCAGCAGTGTCTGATCCAATCCAATTTTATAAGGGTCATCTTTTTCTTCTAAGCGATATGCATCAATATGAACCAACTGAGTAAAATCAGAATTGCTAATAGCATACCGCTGTTCAATGACATATGTGGGAGAGTTAATAGAATCTTGAGACCCGAGTAATGTACCCACCTCTTGTGTAAGCGTAGTTTTCCCAGCCCCCAAGTCCCCACTCAGGGTAATTACATACGCACGATCTTTGTGGGGCATAGCCGTTTGCACAAGATGCTCAGCAAATGCCGTAAGAGATTCTAGAGAGGTAATATCAAAATTATTCATATATAAATTGTATCAAAAACGAGCGGGAGTAGGTGTGATAAAATTGGGTCAACATGGTTCAGTTTAAAGAAGAAAAACAATTAGTGCGTGTACGCCAAATGAAACAACGCCAAGAAGAGGAGTTGGTAAAAATGCTTGCCCGAAAACATGGGGTTGGATATGTTGACCTTCAAACAGTTCCTATCAATACAGATGCACTCAAGCTTGTTCCAGAAGACCGAGCAAAGTCTGCGAGAATGGCAGGGTTCAACTTAGTAGGGAGAAAACTAGCACTAGCGGTAGTCTCACCTCTTATTCCTCAAGTAGCAGATGAGGTAAAGCGACTCCAGGATAAAAAATATGAAGTCTCTGTATATATGACCTCTAAAAAATCTCTAGAAAAAGCATGGTCCCGATATGGTGATATTTCATATGCGGTAAAGACAGAACAAGGAGTGATTGATATTTCATCAGCTGATATCGAAGACGTACTCAATGGTGTAACCAGTCTAGAGGCAGCACACAACATGCTCACTCAGGCACTTGCATCAAAGGAGGCGTACAGGATTTCAAAAGTGATTGAGCTTATTTTATATGCAGGGTATGCACTAGGCGCCTCTGATGTTCACATCGAACCAGAAGAAGAAAAGGTAAATCTGAGATACCGTTTAGATGGAATTCTGACAAATATTGTATCGTTTGACCTCGCAACGTATCAGAGAATTCTTTCTCGAATTAAACTCACCGCTGGTCTTAAACTAAACGTACGAGAAAATGCACAAGATGGTCGATTCTCAATTAAAATGTCTGACACAGATATTGAAATTCGTACCTCAACACTTCCAGACTCATATGGTGAGTCTATTGTATTGCGTATTTTAGACCCGCGGGCTATCTCTGTGCCAATTGAAGAGCTTGGAATGTCATCCGAAATGCTTGAAGTGATGAATCATGAGATTGGAAAGCCAAACGGTCTTATTTTAAATACAGGTCCAACAGGTTCTGGTAAATCGACAACACTTTTTGGATTCTTAAAGGGAATTGCAAGCCCGCAAATCAAGATTATTACCATTGAAAATCCAATTGAGTATCACATTCCTGGAGTGACACAGACACAAATTGATCACGCAAAGGGCTATACGTTCTTGTCTGGACTAAGAGCAGCACTGCGGCAAGACCCTGATGTAATTATGGTAGGTGAGATTCGTGACGAAGAGACAGCAAAGATTGCAGCAAACTCAGCCCTTACTGGTCACTTAGTGCTCTCAACTATTCACACCAACTCAGCTGCTGGTACGTTTGCTCGTCTAGTAGAGCTAGGAGTATCTCCCGAGACTATGGCAGTTGCTCTCAACGTGGCTTTGGCACAACGATTAGTGCGTCGCTTATGTAAACACTGTAAGCAAGAGATTTCATTTAATGGACTATCGGATTATGACAAAAAAATAATCATCGGAGTATTAGACAAGATGTTTGAGCGAGAAAAGCATATCCCACAAACAGACGTGTTATATAAAGCAGTGGGTTGTTCAGAATGTAATAATTCTGGATATAAAGGGCGACTTGGTTTATTTGAGATGATTCGTATGGATGAAGAGCTTGAAGCATTATTAAAGACAACAACCGCAGAACATGATATTGAACGAGCAATGCACGAGAAAGGCAACTTATCTTTAAAAGAAGATGGAATAATTAAGATGTTTAAGGGTGTTACTACACTTCAAGAGTTGTACCGGGTAATTGACCTAGAAGGTTAGCGGAGTTGTTACTTGTTGCATGTTACATATTCAAAAGAAAAGAGCGGCCAAATTGCCGCTCTTGTAGAGAATTAGAACTTAAAGACTTCACGTTTTCGTCCTTCACCTGCAATGATTTGATAATCATCACCTTTGTCTCCGACAGTATTGTCTCTGGTAATAATCCAGGTGCCACATCGTGCAAGCCTAAGATCAAAATATTCAATCTGAGATACAGAGACATTTTTACCTTTTGGTCCATATGCAATTCGAGCCCGAGTATATCCTTCTGGTGTTTTTTCAGAGAGATTTACTTCTGTTTTATAAATTGCCAGAAAGACCACAGTTGCGCTATAAGGTAGTTTATTGTTAGTTAATACCTGCGATTCACATTCAGGAGGTGATTTTAACTCATGTAGATATGTATAAAGCTTTCGAGCAAGGGCAATTGCCTCGCCACATAGTCTAGGGGTTTTGTGTGTCACCACGTCAAGATTAGACATATTTCAATCTCCTTCGAAAGTAGGATGTCTCCTAACCGGTCACTCCGCCGGATTTAATTCAAGATAAGCAACATGCCTATTTTGACCAAACAATGTTTGGATTTCTGATGATAATTATGCATCCATATTGCTTTATGTCAAATAAATGGTATTATATTCTCGTGTTGATTGTAGCTGGCGATATGATCACACACATGTCCGAGGGAGGTGGCACAATCCAATTTCATACAGTTTTCTCACGCATTGTCTGTATGCAAGTCCACCTCCCAATACAAGCAACTCTTCGTAGAGGGGCTTTTTTGTTTGTTGATAATGTGGAGTCAGATTGGCCGCGGCAAAGCCGCGGCCTTTGCTATACTTAGCCCATGACAGACCAAACTCCACAAGAGACACCCAATAAAGATGAACAGATTAATCAGCAATCAGGATCAAACCTCGATTCTGTTCTAAGGCCTAATTCTTGGGATGGATATATTGGACAAGAATCAATCAAGAAAAACCTACGGGTTCTTTTAGATGCAGCAGCCCAAAGAGCACATAACCCTGAACATCTACTTTTTTACGGTCCGCCGGGGCTTGGTAAAACCACACTTTCATATTTAATTGCTAAAGAAATTGGAGCACAAATCAAAATTACCTCAGGACCCGCAATTGAAAAGGTAGGTGACTTGGCGTCTATTCTTACCAACCTTGGAGAGGGAGATATTCTTTTTATAGATGAAATCCACCAGCTTAACAAAAACATTGAAGAAGTTTTATATCCTGCAATGGAGAATGGGTCCCTCGATATTATCATTGGTAAAGGCCCCTCAGCCCGGACAGTTCAGTTAGAACTACCAGCGTTTACTTTAGTTGCAGCAACCACACAAATTTCAAAGCTATCACCTCCATTGCGGTCACGTTTTTCAGGAGGAACATTCCGGCTTGAGTTTTATACTCCACAAGAAATTGCACAAATCGTTAAAAATTCAGCAGATGTTTTGGATATTCAGGTTGAAGACGCAGGCGCAGATGCAATCGCAGCAAGGGCCAGGCAGACTCCTCGTACCGCCAATGCACTTTTAAAACGAGCACGAGATGTTGCTCAATTAGACGGGACTGCGATTACAACTGGAGTGGTAAATAGAACCATGGATATGATGGCAATTGACTCAATGGGGCTCAACGAGATGGACCGGACGGTCTTGCGAGATATTATTGAAAAATTTGGCGGAGGACCAGTAGGTCTCTCAACCTTGGCTGCATCTACTTCAGAAGAAGCAGCGACAATCGAAGAAGTGTACGAGCCGTATCTCATTCAACTTGGTTTGATTCAAAAAACTCCACGAGGACGAACTGCCACTGAAAAAGCATACGAGCATTTGAATATAAAATTTGAAGAAAAATAAGCCGACACTACGCGTCGGCTTCTTCTCGTAACTTTTTATACATGAGACTTTTCAAGACCTGCACAACCATACCAACCGTATAGGGACGCGGTGTCTTTTCTGGGTCACACCAATCTTTAATCTTTTGCGTGGAGACATCAAGCACTTCAGCTATGGATTCTGGAGGAACCTCATATTCAGTTGTGGCTAGCTCTATGACTTTTGCATAAGAACCAGCACTTATTTCCATTTCATTACTGAGTTGTTTATTGTCTAAAAATGCAACAAATACTTCAACTGATCGAAGCTCTGGTTTAAGTGTACAAAATTTATTAACGAGTGGTCCTATAGCAATGAGGGACATAGTATTCTCCTGTTGTATCTAGATAAAGAATACTATTAATTTAATTTTTGTCAAAATTGTTTACAGTTCTCTTAGGTAGTCTATGTGTGTTAATCACATCGCTACATAAAATGGATAGGAGCATAATCTAAGTATCAAAAAGGGCGGCCATATCGCCGCCCTTATAGTAAAGGATGCCTAGATCTATTTATTTTTTCTTTGTGACAATAATGCGTGATGAGTATGTGCATCAATTATTTTACTGTCTGACCAGGATTTACCATGGATATAAGCAGGCAAATTTGTATTTTCCCGATAAGACTGCTGAATAGCATATGTGCCATCACTAAGAGGAATCAAAGTATATTTTGATTCAGCCGTTGGGCTTTCTACAAAGTGTAGAAATACATGACCAACTGGAACCCACTGATAATTTCTGATTTCATAAGTTATTTCAGAATGAACAGTATATTCGGCAATAGAAGATGTCTTAATGGTATAAGAGTTATCATCAGCACTATTTAACTTAGGTTTCTCCAGTCGCTTATACCTTAAGTGATCATGATATGATTTTCTTCGTAAAATCATTTCAACAAAACGAGCATGATCGAGAATAAGGTTTATTTCGAGGTCTGGAAAACCTTTGCTTTTTAAAGGAGGCATTATTTTTCTCCGCATTTGGATGACAGACAAACGGATGTTTACCTGACCTACCACATTTAGTAAGTAAATATATTATATATTATATATTAATTATGTCAAACAATAATTCACTTAGTTTGATATAATTCATTCATTAATCACATAACTACATAGATATGGCAGGACACAGTAAATGGGCAAACATTAAACATAAAAAGGCAATCGTTGACGCCAAGAGAGGAAAGGTATTTACCAAAATGTCCAAACTTATTACCATTGCGGTAAAGGAATCAAATGGTGACCCAAATTCACCAAAAGTAATCGCAGCAGTTGATCTTGCTAAAAAAGCGAACGTACCGAAAGACAATATTGCCAGAGCCATCAAGAAAGGAGGTGACAAAGATGCAGCAATGATGGAAGAAGTGGTATACGAAGGGTACGGACCTGGAGGAGCTGGACTTATGGTTGTTGCACTTACAGACAATAGGAACAGGACAGGGCAAGAAGTAAAACACGCATTTTCAAAAAATGGATTTGCTCTTGGAGCTCAAGGGTCAGTATCATGGGGGTTCTCGAGGAATGCAGAAATGGATTTTGAACCTAATCCAGGAACAGAAGTTGATCTATCAGACGAAGATGCTGAAAAATTAGGTGTGCTTGTGGACGCATTTAACGAGCTGGAAGATGTATCAGATGTATACGTAAACGTAGCGTAATATGGAAATAAGAAAAAATGTCTCACTACAAGACAAACACACATTTGGTTTGCCATGGAAGAGCCGTTTTTTTTGTGAACTCACCAAAAAAGAACAAATTCCTAATTTTCTAAACTTTGCTAAAGAAAATAAAGTACCAGTACTAATACTGGGAGGAGGGAGTAACTTATTGCCGACAGAAAAATTCAAAGGATTGGTTATTCAAAACAAACTAACGGGAAAAGAAATCCTCAAAGAAACTAAGGATGCAATTATCTTGCAGGTTGCAGCAGGAGAGGACTGGCACAAGTTGGTCATGTGGTCTCTGAGAAAAAACATGTATGGGCTTGAAAATTTATCTCTTATCCCGGGAACTGTTGGTGGCGCGGTAGTTCAAAATATTGGAGCATATGATGTAGATATCCAACGATTTGTAACAGAGGTGATCGCGTACTCACTCGTTACGGGCAAGAAGAAAGTATTTACACACAAGGAGTGCAAATTTGATTATCGGAATTCACTATTTAAATCATCAGATAAGTGGCTTGTTGTTTCAGTGACTCTAGCACTACCAAAAAAGTTTACACCAGTACTAACATACAAGCCGCTGTGGGGATTAAAAGATTCCACATCGCCAGTAACTGCAAAACAAGTCTCACAGGAAGTAATCAAAATTCGCCGCTCAAAACTACCAGACTGGAAAAAGATTGGTACAGCCGGTTCGTTCTTTGCAAATCCACGGATTTCAAAAACAAAAGCAGAGCAGCTCAAAAAACATCACCCGGATATTCCACTATTTAATAATTATGGTTCAAAGAAAATAACAGTTCCAGCAGGTTGGTTAGTTGAACACTCATCTCTCTCTCTTAAAAACCGAGAAGAGTTTCTATATCACAAGCACGCACTTATCATTGTTAATAATGATAAAGGAGGTAACGTATCGATCACTAAAGGCAAAAGAACCCACGCGGTAATTACTAGAATTCAAAATAAAGTCTCTCAAGAGTTTGGTGTTTTATTGCGCCCAGAGGTACGTATTTTTTAATAAATTACACAATAACCTCTATAAATAGCAAGTTATCCACAAAAAAGCTGGTAAAAACCACACAAAATAGCTATATTTACGAGTTTATAAAATTTGACGACCTGTCAAGAAGAGCGTATATTTAATATATGTTGTTCTTTTACATATTGTTTAAGGACGTTTTCTATTCACTTTATTTGGAGGCTGATTCCATGACGACATTACATACACTACGCGCAACTACGCTTACGACTCTTTTAGGTCTTGCGGTCGCGGGACTTTCATCTATGTCAGCAATGGCACAGATTCAATCGCTTGATGTTAAGATGGCATCTTCACAAGGGATAGACCAGATTGTTCTAGAGCCGCTAACTTTCTCTGAGCCTGGGAATATTGATCCTCGTCAAAAAGTCGAAAGAAAACCATTTATTGGAACTTTGATTTTTGAAAGGGATCAATTGGTTAGGCAGCTAGCCAATGGGGCACAAGTCGTTGACACAACAACAAGCTCCTGTGCATTAACCGCTGCTTACGACCCAGATAAACTTCTTTCTGGCAACTATGATGTAGAAGGCATTTCGTCTGATCATTGTATAACAAAAGAAGGAAAGATTGGTTTTGATAGAGCAATAGCTTTATTCCCTGGAGCAAAGAAGAGTTATCTTCTTGGTCCGGCACACTTCCGATCAAGTGGGGAAACAAGTAGTTCTAAGATGCATTACGCCTTTGATTGGGCTACTGTGAACCTGCCGGAAGACCCAGAATTATTTGCAGTGCCTTTACATAAAGGTGACTACAATGGTGAGGTGATTTTTGAGGCCAGCACAAAAGGCCATGTAATCACTGCCTCTGGACGCAAAGCAGATCGCTATGTCGCGACAACTCAAACTTGTCAGATAGCGAGAAGACATCAAGACTATTCTTCAGACAAGGTAACCACCTGTAAGACGGCGAAAGCTATGTCTGGAGGAGGCTTCTTTATTCCTGAGACGGGTGCTCTATATGCAACGTTGTCCAGAATTGGTCAGGAGAGTGGGTATTCGTATGCAACATTAGTAAGTTCTATTGGACAAACCTATGACGCACAATACGAGGATGATTTTCAGGTCGCGAACTATGCATTAAAGGGAGTCAATCCTTTTGATGAAGTCAGGTCAGAAAAAACGTACCAAGTCGCCGATGTTTCTGTCACAGCTCGCTGCATAGCAAGCGATGGGAGTAATCTTATTGACTCATTAATGCTTACAGGTATGTCTTATAAGGCTGCCCGTGAATTCTGCTAGCTACATCTTAAACAAATAAAAAGCCCGCACGTGAAAACATGCGGGCTTTTTTCTTATCTCACAGTACTCAATATCGTAAGGTCCCGCTCCTAGGTTAGAGGGCCTTTTTATTTGATATACTTTTTAACATGAGAATATTATCTATAGATCCAGGGTATGAGCGTCTTGGTCTCGCTATTCTAGAAAAAGACAGAAAGACCGGTAAAGAAACATGGATATATTCTGAGACATTTAAAACTCCTTCTGTCGACGAGTTTGTCGATAGGCTACATGCGATTGGAACCCATGTTGCACAAATAATAGACATTTATAAACCTGAAAAATGTGCAATTGAGAATTTATTTCTTTCAAATAACCAAAAAACAGCCATGCGTGTAGCTGAGACTAGAGGGGCTTTGCTCCTGACTGCTATGCAAGGAGGGCTTGAGGTTCATGAATTTACGCCATTACAAATAAAAACAGCAGTTGGAGGACATGGAAAGGCAGATAAAAAATCAGTTATTGATATGACGCAAAAGCTCATTCAAATACCGGCTGGGAAACGATTAGATGATGAATATGATGCCATTGCTTGTGGATTGACGTTTTTTGCGTACTACAGACCATAAAGTAAGGATATATATGAGAGATTCTGTAAAGTTTGAGTAGCTGGTCGTTTCTTGTACAATAAGAAGATTGATAATAATAAATATAT
>CALLVB010000033.1 GCA_938010795.1 Minisyncoccota bacterium | reverse complement strand
TTTTAATATCTTAGTCTTGGAATACAGCCTTGATACGCCTTACTCCGGCAGAAGATGAAGATTCTTTTGTAATCTTAAACGTACCGAACTGTTGTATTTCTCCAGCCTCTTGTACGTGTGGACCACCACAAAGCTCTCGTGAATAGATTACACCTTTATCGTCTTTAATAGTATAGACCTTTACCACATCTGGATATTTCTCCCAGAATGAACCGACAACTCCCTCTGCTTGAGCTTGGTCTTTTGGCATATCTTCTATATGAACTCGTGCACCTGATGCTGCAGCACTGTTTACATAGTCCTCGATTCTGTCTAGTGTTTCCCTGTCTACTTTCTCATGATGAGTGAAATCAAAACGTGTTCTCTCGTCTGTAATATTTGAACCAGCTTGGTTTACATGATCTCCAAGCTCCTTACGTAACCCCTCAAGCAGTAAGTGGGTACACGTATGGAATGCGGTAATTTTTGGTGAGTCTCCTCCCAGACCACCTTTGAATTTACCTTCTGCAGCTGTTCTTGATTTAGCTTGGTGCTCCTTAAGCAACAATTTATATCCCGCCTCGTCTACAAATAGATCCCTGGACATCGCCTCCTCTTTAACCATTTCAAATGGGAACCCATATGTTGTTGCAAGCACAAACGCTTCATCAGCTGAAATTTCATTTACCCGAGAAGTACAATTAAAGCTCCCAAATTCTTGAACAGCAATATTATCTCGTTTGTTTTTTACATCAACGAGTCGTTCGAACTCTTTAAGTCCTTGTTTGAGTGTTTGCTCAAATTTTTTCACCTCTTTGGTTATCTCTTGAACAATCGACTCCTTCTTTTCTTCTAGGTTTGTGTATATAGATCCATACTTATCAATATACATATGAACAACATGTTCCACATGAGTTGTCTCAAGACCGATTGATTGTGCATACCGAACAGCTCTTCTGAGCAGTCGCCGTACGATGTATCCTTGATCTTTGTTTCCTGGTAATGCTCCATCAGCTATTAAAAATACTCCTGCTCTTATATGGTCTGCAAATACTCGGTACGCTAACTTCATGTCTTCGTACGCATGCTCAGCATGTGTCTCCATGTATGCAATCACATCTGCAAACAAGTCTGTCTCATATGCCGACTCTTTATCTTGTAAAATTGCGGTCAGTCTTTCAATTCCAGCACCTGTATCAATATTTTTGTTATCAAGTTCACCCACAACCACCCCATCCTCTTTAAGATACTGCATAAAAACATCATTCCAAATTTCAACCACATCTTGTCTTTCATCAGCTGCTTTGAACTCTTCAAAAGTCATATCACCCAGTCCCTCCTTGGTTCTATCATAAAACATCTCTGAATCGGGACCACATGGACCATTATCTCCTGCTGACCACCAATTATCTTCTACTCCCATAGAGTAAATCCGATTTGCAGGTACAAGTGTCTTCCAAACAGACTCAGCCTCCGTATCAAACGGAGCATTTTCATCACCTTCAAAAACAGAAACATATAATCTGCTTGGGTCCAATCCCAACCCCTCTTCCTTATCAGTTAGAAACTCATATGACCACTTAATCGCATCTTCTTTAAAATAATCACCAAGAGACCAATTACCCAACATCTCAAAGAATGTAAAGTGAGTATTATCTCCCACTTCTTCAATATCATTAGTTCGTACACATTTTTGTGCGTCAGCGAGTCTTGTTCCTGACGGGTGTTTTTCACCTAATAAATATGGAACGAGTGGTTGCATTCCAGCAGTGTTAAATAATACTGATGGATCATTTTCTGGTACCAATGGTGCTGATGGAATAATGGTGTGTCCTCTCTTTTCAAAGAACGCTAAAAATCTTTTTCTTATCTCGTGTGATTGCATAGTTGTATATATAGTGATAACGATTATATCAAATAGATAAGAAAAGGTTCAGTACTCAAAAACCCACATTATCTAAACGTGGGTCTTGAAAATTTGTATTGTGCAAATAATTACACAGGATGATGTGGCAATGCACCATCAACTCCAGGAATAAATCCACTACTAAGCCAATCCTTGAACATCTGAGTATAGTGTTTTGTTGTCTCACGACGAAAACCTTCTGGGATTGAGTCGCATACTTGCTCAAGCCAATCGAGTTTTAATGTAAACCCATCCTTATTCACCTCAGCTTTGTGTACTTCACGATAGGCTTTGTGATGTTCAATGAACATGTTGAGTTCAACCTTGGCTATTTCAAGAGGATCAACCTCTTTATTCTTATAACGAACAGTTAGCGATGACATACAATCTCCTTTATGTTTACGCCTCTTTATTATTTTTATTATGCATTATAAATACCAAACATGCAAAACCTATAACAATTGATTCAATGTAAACAACCAATCATCATCTTCACCAATCTCCCCTGCGGCAACCTGTTGTTGTTTTTGACCACGAAGCCATTCTAAGTATCCCTTATCTGTCTTTGCCACTTCTGCTGTTTTTTGCCCTTTATATTTCCCAAATACAAATGTATGAATAAAATTTGGTTGTTTTGAGACCTCTTCCATCCACGTTATTGCTTCTTCTTCTGACTTACCTTGGTCGATACATTTTTTGTATAGTCGTTCAAAAAGTGCCTTCAAAACCAACACGTCCCCAAGTGCGTCATGAGCCTGTGCTCCTTCAACCTGTAAGTCAAGATAATATCTCAAATACTGCATGTTATATCGTGGGATCACTCCTTCGGTATCTAGTGCTTGGGCAACCTTATGAGTATCAATGAAGCGTTTAGTTGTTACCCCATCTCGATCTAACATTGCAATATCAAATTTTGCATTATGTGCCACCATCACCGAACCACCTTCCCCAAGAAGTTCTTGCAAATGATTCTGCATATCTGATCCCTCAAATGGGGGCTTATCTTCAACATGCCTATTTGTCACATGAGAAATAGACTGTGCCTCAACTGATATTTCTAATGGAGGTTTAAATAGTTCATTATATTCTTGTTCTTGATAAATATACGCACACTGACATAGTCGGTCATCTGGCCCAAGTCCGGTGGTCTCTGTATCTAGAAATACCAAGTTCTTAAAATCTTCTGAGGAATTCATATGTCTATTTTATCACGGGCACCCTCATGCACACATACTCTATGATTTGTTTTGGGCTAGCTGAACGATCTAATATATATTGAGTTACTTCCCGGTAGTCTTTATATACTGTTTGATCAAGCTGACCGGTAGTTACCAACTGTGCAATCTCTGATTCAAGCTCTTGTAAAAATACTGAGATTTTTCCTTTTTGTAATTCTGGCTTTTTTGTATCTGGATTATTAGTATAAAAAATTTCTAAAAGAGAGACTCTGTCCACATATTCACTTTGTAAAAATGTATCAACGAGTTTCTCGTGCTGACTGGTACTATTTCCGGTAATAATCTGTACTCGGGATCTTACTGTCTCAAGTACATATCCTCCCTCTGGCAACAGGATGAAAAAGATCGTAGGAGACGTTGGTTCTTCAATGGTCTTAAGTAGTGCATTCTGTGCTTCTACAGTGACAGCATCAGTAGAGATAGTGATGTATTTTTTCTCCATTTGTGCATTCTTTCGTGACACAATTGAAGTTACATTTCGCACTTCAGGAATTCCAAATTGCTTTTTCGAAAAAGAAAACACATCTGGGTTTTGATTTGTATCAATACCCATACGTGCAAAATAATCTACAAGCTGTTTCTCATTTGTCTCCCTGTCTCCAAATACCACATACGCATGAGCATTATTGGTATTAAACTCCATGAGTGTATCTGCCAACATACAGGTACTCATTATCGTTTAGAGAGAATGCTTTTCTTGTATACATCCAAGTGTTCCAAGGCATGCCCTGTCCCTTGTGCAACTGCATGAAGTGGTTTCTCTACTAAATATGCTTTTACTCCTGTCGCTTTCTCGACAAGCTTAGTAAGATTTCTCAGTTGGGCTGTCCCCCCTGTCATCATGATTCCTCGATCAATAATATCTGATGCTAGCTCTGGCGGTGTCTCAGCAAGTACATCTTTAATGGCTTGTGTCATTTCTTTGAGTTCTCTTGAAATAGCCTCGACAATTTCATTTGTTCCAATCTCAATTGTTCGTGGCAGCCCAGAAATATAATCTCGTCCAGAAATTTTAATTCTCAGCTCTTTAGATTCAACAACTTTTAATGCTGAACCAATTTCCATTTTAATTCTCTCCGATGTTTTATCTCCAATGGCAAGGTTGTGCGCCTTTTTTACGTAATCAATAATTGCTCGATCAACTCTGTCTCCAGCACACTTTACAGAAGTAGAAGTTACAATTCCTCCAAGAGAGATAACTGCAACATCAGTAGTTCCTCCTCCCATATCTACAATCATATGTCCTCCCGGCTCTTCAATTCGAATACCAGATCCAATAGCACCAAGAATTGGTTCTTTTACTACATATGCTCGTTTAGCTCCTGCGTTTATCGCTGCTTCAACAACAGCTCGACGTTCTGTTGAAGTAATCCCTGCTGGTACAGAAATAAGAACTTCTGGTTTGAATGGATTATATTTCCCCATTGCTTTTTTAATACAATACGAAAGCATTGCTTCTGCGACACGGTAGTCAGCAATTACGCCATCTTTCATTGGTCGATAGGCAACAATATCATCAGGTGTTTTACCAATCATGGTTTTTGCTTCAGCACCGACTGCCAAAATCTTTTTATCCATCTCTGAAACAGCTACCACTGAAGGTTCGTTCAAAATTACTCCTTTACCAGGAACATATACCAGAATATTTGCTGTCCCCAAGTCGATTCCAATCTTTGTTGTTAGTAGTGCCATATATAAATTAAGTTCAAGTGATTATAGCAGATTACTCTTCCCACCTCACATCAGCTCCCATTGCAATCATCTTTTCAACGAAATGTGGATGTGCTCGTTTTAATGGATCTGCGTCTTTAATGGTCGACTCACCTTCAATTTGAATTGCAGTGATAAATAAAGCCATTACTACACGAATAATATACGGAGCTTGAACTGTTGCGGGACGGAGTGGATTCCCTCCAAATACAATCATACGGTGTGGATCTGAGAGGTGAACTTTTGCCCCAAAATTTGATAACTCAGATGTCCACGCCAACGCTCCTTCATAAATTTTATTCCAGAACATGATGTTTCCTGTACATCCTACAGAGACACCAATGAGTTGAGGTAGTAAGTCTGCTGGAAAATATGGCCATGGTGCCGCCTCGATCTTTTGTAACATCTCTGATGTGAGGGGTTCTGTTATTTCTCTTGTCCATCCAGTTACTGTTAGTGCCTCCTTCTCAACTACAATTTGTAACCCTAATTTTTCTAGTTGCCTTACGATAAGTGTCATATGTGGAGTAATGTCTGTTTCTACCCGCAGCTCTCCTCCCGTTACACCACCAATTGCCAAAAATGTAGCTACCTCATGATGATCATCTGGTACTCGATATGTTGTACCGGTAAGTGAATCTACACCGTGCACTGTAAGTGTTGATGTTCCAATCCCTTCAATGTTTGCACCCATTGAATTTAAAAAGTGACAGAGTTCTTGTACGTGTGGTTCAGATGCGGCATTGGTCAGTGTTGATGTGCCTTTTGCTGTAACTGCCATCATGACAAATGTTTCGGTGGATGTAACAGATGCGTAATCTGCCCATACATCAGCTGGCTCTCCGTCGTTATGCAACTCTAATTTGTATGGTCGTTTTTCAACTAAGTCACAACCGAATGCTTGTAAAATATTTAAATGTGGATCTATTTCTCGTAATCCCAGAGTACATCCCTTTGAACTTGTATCAAAGGTCAACTTTTTTGCTCGCCGCATAGTTGGAGCAAGCAACAAAACTGCTGACCTGATACCAATTGGTAATTCTGTAGTATCTAAATTAGTTCCCTCTTCTGTATGTTTTACTACGAGTGTTTCATCATCTTTATTCCATACTGCTTGTGATCCAATCGCATGAAAGTACGCTGAGAGTTTTTCGACATCACTAATTTCAGGAACATTAGTGATGATAATTTCTTCATTAGTTAAGAGTGTCGCACACAACATAGGCAACACAGCATTCTTATTACCTGATGGTTTGATAGTACCTGATATTTTTTTTCCCCCAGAAACAATTAAGTTAGCCATAATCTACACATTTTATCATACTTAATAAACCACAGTTTGCCTGGAACAATAACCCTTAAACTTGCTAAAATAACTATATGAAAAAAGGTTTTACTCTTCTTGAGTTGTTAGTCACCGTTGCTATTGTTGGTATGATTACCAGCATTCTTGTCTCAGAACTAGGAGGTGTATTCTCACAAACAGACGCAACCGCGTCTGGTGCTACAAAACGTCAACTCACCAAGGCTGCTGAACTCTACTGGGTTGATATGGGATTTTGGCCACCCGATGTTGGTCGAGGATGGGACCCTGGGTTTGAACGCCCCTTACCCTGGAACCCTGATGTAGAAAACGGGAGCCACTCAGGAAGTCCTGGAATAAACTGTTATGAGTGTCCTGCTAATTGGCAAGACATAGTACTCAACCAATGGGATGGTCCTTACTATCTTTGGCCTGACCGAACCCTGTGGGGTGGGCGTTATGACTATAATATCTGGCCAAATGGAGCAACCAGATATGGATGTCCTGTTGCTGCAGGTATTTATGCCGGAGCTCAAGGTGATTACAGCAACAATAATAATATTCCCGCAGAGTCAGAACAGATTCTTTTAGATAAAGGAATTGACAATGATGGCTGCCTAAATGGTGAATCTCAACTCGTACTATTTAGATTCTAACCTGTGTAATTCTCTTGTTGCTTTTTAGACTGGGATATATATAATACTTTGCATTCCCAAGGAATATCCTGGGCCTGTAGCTCATCTGGTAGAGCGCTCCCCTTGCACGGGAGAGGTGGCAAGTTCGAGTCTTGTCAGGTCCACAAAAAAAGGTTCCCGCTAAGCGGAAACCTTCATAATATTCTGATACTTCAACTCATTAACGGTCAGCATGCTGATCTTGGAAAAATTTCGAGGTATGCTATAGATTTTAGCAAACCTCTGGCGAGCGTCTCGCAAGAACAACCATCGTTCACGACAAACTTCTTGAGCATGGACCTCCATCCATTTGATTCGAATAGACTCAGGGTCAACTAAACATAGATTTGGAAATTGAATTGAAAGCATCTCTATTATGAAATCTGATAATTCATCCCAGGGAGGAAGTCGAAACAACCCTCTATTCCCCTTTTGGCGCGCTGATTGAATCTGAGGAATCAACATGTGTAAAATCCCATTATGAATAAGTGGAATTAAGCCAATGATCACTGATGGCTGACCCTTGTAACAAAGAAGGATTGCGAGTGAACCATCACAATAAATATCTGAAAGAAAGAGTCTTCCCGGCGAAACTGAATTAGATACCGTTAATTTCGATGTCCATTCTTTTCCTAAATCAAATCTTAACTGAGACAGTCTATTTAACAAAACAACCATGTCATTCCATCCAATTTTCTGCATAGTTTGTGATTCTGTTGCGTAACGAATCATGGTAATCAATTGTGCTATTGGTTGTGAGTCAGGACGTGCTCTTCTGTGAGAAAAATTTGCCATTTGTATAGTACCGAACTGATAGCCTAATTTTGCAATCTCTTCACTCGAAAACTTCTCCCAAAGCTTGTCGATATTTTGCAAAACAAAATCCTTAAAGTCTTCTGTTGAATTCTCTTCAATGTATTTAGCAAATCGTTTAACTGATAAGACCGGCTTATGATTCATCTCAGGTGGCACAAAAGAAAACTTTTGATGCTCAAGATTGTGTAAATCAAACATTTTGTTCATTTATATCTCCATAAAATACCAGATTATATTATATAAAATATATATGAAATCGTCAATTTTTACCTACAAACCTCTTCAAGCTTCGTCTCATAAGCTCCACACAAATCAGTATCACAAGAATTCTCAATCAGTTTTGTGTTGCCTGATTAGGATTTAAATGTATTATTCAAATAGAGTAATTCTGCTCTTAAACAAAGAAAGGAAAGTTCAGATGACCTTAGCCCTTGTGAAACCAAATCCTGTCGCAGATACTACTCTGCCGAAAGGACAATTAACATCAACCATCGCTGATATGGACCTCAGCCTCATTCGAGAAAAGCTGGTCGAGCGAGCAACTGCAGGACGAGAAAAAGACTGCCCGCCTGTACAGCTCGAATCTCTCGACACAGCAATCCAGGACTACCGCGGGTACCTCTTTCTCAATCTGAAGTACCCAGGTTTTCCTATCGCGCCGTCGTACGACATTGACGAAGTGTGGCACCAACACATTCTCTTCACGAAACGGTATTCTGAGGACTGTCACAGGATTTTCGGCGAAATGCGGCACCATGTCCCTCATTTCGGTCGCCAGACGCGTGGAGTTGAAGAGGATAAAATCATTCTCGACAACACGCGCAATCTCTGGAAAGACGAGTTTGGTTATGTTCCCGACAGTTACGAGGGCATGACCGCTCTGACTTCAGACAATGGCTGGAGTGGCAACGTCGACTTGACGAAGTTATAATTCCGTCTTCTTGCAACAAACTTAGAGCCTTACATTAAAGTAAGGCTCTTATTTTTTCTATAATTTCAATATAACCCTCCAATTGAACAATGTCCCAAG
>CALLVB010000032.1 GCA_938010795.1 Minisyncoccota bacterium | reverse complement strand
GACACAGCTCGCCTGATAACCACCGAACACGACCAGGTGATTATCTACTGCTCCGCTGGTTCGATTCCCACGAAAGTGAACCAGTTCACTTTCTCGTGGGATTCTACAAATTTTACAGAAAAAACCGCATACGCGGTGTTTTCTTAAATTTGTGATCCCACGGGGAATCGAACCCCGATTTCCAGGATGAAAACCTGATGTCCTAGCCGTTAGACGATGGGACCAAATATATAATTGTAATGCGAAACTAGTTATTTTCTAGACTGTCCCAATCAGGTTTAGCCTGATGTCGCTTTTGTCTTACTTGCGTGAGACTGTGTGACCAAATATATTCCTTTAAGGAGTATGCGCGATATTCTAACAAGTATATTAATAAAATCAATAGTTTTTATATACAAAAACACTGTGCTGTAATTCAAAAAGAGAAATTGGGAAAGAAATTTAATTTGGGAAAGAAATTTACTTGTCTATAACAGAAGTTATAGACGATTTCTGCTGAATCACAGCACAGTGCTTTCGGTACTGAATACTCAGAATATCACACTTAATTAGGACTGTCGAGATTCCTTAAACACCTCCCAGTCTTGTTCTTTTTTGCCAGCAGGGATCACTTTTTGTATCTTAAAATCGTCTTTTTCCCATACTGCTTTACTGACAATTACTCTCAGATCACCCATAAAGAAAAATGGTTTATCAAATGCACAGTAGGTGAGATACGATAATCGTGGGTTTCTAGGATCTATTTCCATATCAGACTTCTCATACTTTATACATTCTGTAGCTTTTGCGTGATCTTGTTCTGATGATATTCCATGTTCTAGGTAAAGAGGCACGATCTCCATAAAGAATTGCGCACCTTCTGTTGCAAACCAGTACTCCATGTCTCTATTTTTCTTCCATTCATCTATCACAATAGTTTTTTGACCTATGATAGGACCGTGATCCATCTCAGCATCTAAGAGCATCAGTGAAAGGCCTGTCTCTTTGTCATCTGCGAGCATTGCTGACTGAATGGGTGAGGGACCACGATATAAAGGTAGCAGTGATGGGTGCAAGTTAATAGATCCATATTGGGGAATATCTAATAATGACTGCGGAATAATTTTTCCGTACGCAACTACCACGAATAGATCAAAGTTTTTAAGAGAAGTGCTATCAAAATCCTTTTTGAGACTCTGTGGTTGTATCACAGGAATATCATGCTCATCAGCCCATAATTTAAGTGGAGGGGAAGTAAGTACAAGTTTTCTACCAGCAGGTTTGTCCGGTGTGGTCACAATAAGAGAGGGGAGTATTCCTTCTTTTGTAAGTTCATCTAAAAAGTCAACTGAAATTTCTGGGCCACCAAAAAAAACAAAATTTGGAATTGCTTGATTAGTCTGTGAGTTTATTTTTTGCATCATCTCGCTTTTTATTTAATTCTTTAATTTCTTTCTCACTCATCATCTCAGTGGTATCAGCTTTATCTACAAAGAGGACTCCTTCAAGATGGTCTGACTCGTGTTGAAATATGTGAGCAAGTAACCCTCCCGCGCCTCGCTCAACAAGCTCTCCTGACTCGTTATAAGCCTTAAGGGTGACGTTGGTATGTCGTTTAACCTTTCCGTACATGTATCGCACGGATAGACACCCTTCGTCCATAAGCTCAGTCTTCTTAGATTTCTTTACAAACTCAGGATTAATATATGCCACATCAGGATGACCTTTTTCAAATACAAAACCAGCAACAACGAATATTCTCAGAGATATGTTAATTTGTGGTGCTGCGATGGCAACACCATCTGGTTCGCCAGCCAAGGCAGCTTTCATGTTAGCAATTACTTGTTTGATCTTAGGTGAAGTGATATCAGACACAGGAACAAGTTCAGCTTGCTTGTGTAGATTTTCTGTTCCTTTCTGGACAATTTCGGGAATAGTCATACGTACGGAGATTATATCACGCGTTATTTTTCTTTCTTTACGTACTGACCAACTTTCCACCAAAATATTTTTTTCTGACCGTCTCTGTCTTTTGGTGAATTTTTTGCCTCTGCAAACATCTGACTAATCATGTAATTGGGTATCTTTTTAAAAAAACCTAGATAATAAGAAAACGAACCTTGTCCATACCTAGCATTCTCACCAAAATATTTTCGAATGATGTCAACTAACTCATGCATTTCAGTTGGATGATCTGCTTTTTGTCCAAAGTACTTATTCACAGAGAGGGAAGAGAACGAGTCTGCTTTAGATACCTTTCTTTTTTGGGTTTTTATAGGTGTACGTTTTTTTGGAAAGAAGTCTTTAAGGAATGTATCATTGGTTTTTTGAGCAAGGGATGTGTCTGTGATGTATGTCTGAAACGTATCGTGATTATACGAAGTGATGACTCCTCCATCTTTATAATCACCTGTCTTTGACAGTTTTAACCTAGGTAAATCAAGCTCACCTGTACGTATTGCCTGCTTATAATTTGAAGCAGGTTCATTTAATTGTACAAAGGCAGCAGCTTTCTTGTTTCCATCAATAATTTCTATAACGTCGCCAGGAATAAAATCACGAGAAGTAAAAAACATCTTCACTTGTCGTTTAGGATCTGATTCACGTATTGATCGTTTGGTAATTAAACTAATGATGTTCATATTTCTTACATTAAGAGCGTGTTAGAATTATTACATTATAAAGCATTGTATTTAAACAACCATGAAAAACGTAATTCAGAACATAGTATCAAACCAATTTGTAAACAAACACAGAGAGTCCCTCATTGTTGTTGGAATCTGTATCCTTGTTGTACTGTTATTTGTAAATAGAGGTGATGGTATCGACCTTACTTCGAGTAATCAACGCTACGTAACTGATAGTGAGTATGTCGAGGAATCATATGCAGTAGAAACAAGAGCTGCTGGATTATCACTCAGCAAGGCGGTAAGTAGTGATTTTGCATACCCAAACATTCCAGTTGAGCCACAAAATGAAGCTGAGTACGATGAATCTATAGATAGACAGGTGATTAAGAACGGGTCACTCTCTCTGATAGTCAAAGATATAGATACTGCTAGGATATCTATTGAGACTGAGGTAGATAAACTCGATGGTTTTATTTCACACGCTAACTTTTATGAAAATACACACAGGCCATATGATAATCAATATAGGGAAGTGAGAGAGTCTGTGTATAGGTCAGGATCATTAACTATTCGTGTACCAGCAGATTCTTTTGACCAGGCAATGCAGTCATTCAAAGGATTTGCTCTTAAGGTTCAAAATGAGAATGCATCTGGAAATGACGTGACAGAACAATATTCTGACTTACAAGCGCGAATTACAAACAAAGAGGCTGAGGAAGAGCAATATCTATCCTTGCTTAGTCGTGCTTCGAAAATTGAAGATATTTTGAAAGTTACACAATACCTTAATCAAACAAGGGGAGAGATTGAACGAATGCAGGGTCAACTCAATAGGCTTTCTAATCAGATCACACTCTCAACCATTACTGTCTCACTTACGGCAGAGGAAGACATTGAAGTATTTGGTATCGTATGGAGCCCACTACAAGAGATTAAAGCCGGATTCCAGAGTTTCTTACAAGATATGGTAAATATTATCAACTCGTTAATTGGATTCATCTTTGCGTTACCAGGAATCATTCTTTCACTTGCTGGATATATAATCCTAGCAGTTGTGGTCTTCATGATCTTTTTCAAGATTGGGAAGAAAATTAAGCAAAAAGTGTTACAAAAGTAATCAACATCACTATTTGTACATTCGTCATGATTTGCTACCATAGTTAATAGATCTAGTAATAGATCAATTAAGATATGATACAAAACGATCATGAGTTTCTTGAGTACATCGTCAGAGGTTTGGTTAATCATCCTGAAGATGTAGTCATTAAACGTAAAGTTGACGAAATGGGAGTGTTATTGACTCTGTCTGTTCATCCAGACGATATGGGTCAAATTATTGGCAAGATGGGTAATACCGCCAAAGCAATAAGAACACTACTACGTGTTGTTGGGATGAAGAACGAAGCACGCGTTAACCTCAAAATAAACGAACCTGAAAATTAAAATTAATTTATGGGCTGATCGTTCACATTCATTACTGCAGAAAAAGACAGTACACGAAAGTGTGCTGTTTTTATTTGATGGTAAAATAAGTATTATGAACAAGAATCAGTCTATGTCCGCACTTAAACTTTCATTGGCTCCAGCAGTGTTGGCCTCCTCGTGTTGTCTAACTCTACCAGCTTTGGCACTGTTGGGTATTTCTTTTGCTGAGAATATTTTTATTGAACACGTCATTGCATTGAGGGGTCTTGCGGTGGCTCTACTTATAGTCTCTTTGCTATTATATTTTTATAAACAAGGAGTGAGAACAAAAGATGACTTTATAACACATAAAGCGATGGTGTTTTATATAACGTTGCAGACTTTTGTATTTGCACTTGGTTTCTACGTTATTTTCCTTACGTTAGTAGTTCCGTTATTATGTGCACTCACGGGGGTTGGTTCCTGTTACTTATAAAAAATATATTACTATGCATTATCACATCGTCACGTTATTTCCAGAAAGCATGAAGGGCTATGTAGCTGAGTCTATTTTAAGACGTGCCCAAAAAAATAAACTCATCACTATTTCGTTTTATAATCCTATGGATTTCACCAAGATGTCGAGAAAAGGTGCTCTCAAGCAAAGAGTTGATGATAAACCATATGGAGGTGGACCAGGAATGGTGATTCGACCTGAACCTGTTATTAAAGCGATACAAAAAGCGGTAGGTAGGAAAAAGCATGTCGAAATCGTTCACTTTGCACCAAGAGGAGAAAAATTTACCACAGAAATGGCGCAAGAGTTTGCTCAAACATATCAAGAGAAAAAACTGAAGCATCTCGTCTTAATTTGTGGTCGTTATGAAGGTATTGATACTCGTGTTGAAGAAGTATTCCCAGGAGTAAAAGTCTCTGTAGGTGATTATGTGCTTACAGGAGGGGAATTACCAGCTCTTATTATGATAGATTCAATTACAAGGCAATTACCAGGTGTTTTAGGTGATGCTGACTCAAGAGAGGAGACCAGGATTGCATCCACTAAATACTATACACGCCCAGAAGTTTTTACCCACAAAGGGAAGAGGTATCAGGTACCCGGAGTATTGTTATCAGGTAATCATAAAGACATCGATAAGTGGCGAGAAGAAAACTAAGATGATATAATTCAACTATATGAACACTTTGTCAAGCAATATAACATATAAAAAAGTCGTTACGACTTTTGGCCACAAAGAGGGAGGTATAATCAAACTCATACTTTTTGTACTTGCTCTTATTCTATTACTTGCTTATTTTGGAATTACGTATACAGATGTACTGACAAATAGTTTTGTACAGTACATAATCTCCTTGTTTACTTCTTTTTTTAATTAATACTATGAATACTTCTTTTATACATGAGCGTAATAAAAAAACCGGACTTATCCGATCATTTGTTGTGGTAGTAATCGGTATCATTTTTCTATCTTTTATTGGGTTTGACTTAAGGGGGTATGTAGCTGATTTTCAAAAAGAACACGAAGAAAGTATCACGAGTGTTAAACAGTTGTTATTTAAAACAATTATTCCAACAACAAAAGAGTCAGTTGATGAAATAAAGGTATTTGCAGATGAAAACAATATCACCGTTGAAAATGCGAGAAAAGCACTGGAGCTTATTAATAAATATAAAGATACGGTCGATTTTGAAGAATATGGTATAGAAGTACCTCACATAAGTGAATAAACCTTATTTCTTGTTATATATAGGTATATGCAGTATTATTGTCGCAAAAGATATATTGTGCGACAACTAAACATAAAATGATGGACGCCCCTCTCAAGACGTTCATTCTCTTACGCTTCTGTCCAACCATACCGAGGATCTACATTTGGAATAAGTTCGTAAGTTATTGATTCTACCTGTCCATCGTTATACTTTGTTGTTATTCCGATGATTTTCATTCCTTCTCGAATCAAGCCCGATATGTGACCCAGAAAGATTTTGTTAGCACGAATTGTACCCTCCTCCCTCACAGGTTTTCTACATACTCGTTTTATTGACATTACACACTCCTGTTTTATGTCCACATATTAACGTGCTTCATAAACACTAATTAATAGATTGTCAAAAGGAGCTTGTTTTATAGAATTATATTGGTACAATACTCGGTAATTAATCTAATTATAAGTATATGGCACATAGAAAAGCAGGTGGTTCAGCAAAGAACCTGAAAGATTCAAATCCAAAATATCTTGGTGTAAAAAAAGCAGATGGTTCATCTGTGGTAACTGGTAATGTAATTGTACGACAACGTGGTACAAAAATCATGGCTGGTAAAAATGTAGGTGTTGGTAAAGACCACACCCTATTTGCGCTTACTGATGGTAAAGTTTCATTTGCAGCTAAACGAAAACTATCTTTCAACAATAAAGTTGACGTACGAAAAGTGGCAACGGTGACTCCTCACGCAGCATAATAACTCAAAAGAGATATACACAAAAACGTCACGCGCCTGCGTGATGTTTTTTACTTACTTATTTTGGTTGAATTTGTACGAGAATAGTTCCTTTGTGTTCTCCTATCTCAATAGGTACTACATAATTATCAATGTCTTTGATTGGTTCTGTAATGATTGATGATGTTTCAACGAATGCACCTAGTTCATTTTGTAGCGCAGCAGCAATATCTTTTGGACCTAGTGCAGCAAATAGATGTCCTTTTTCGTTTGCTTGGGCTTTGATAGTGATTTCCTGTCCAGTTACTGTGGTAAAAATCTTTTTAAGTGCCTTTTTTTCCGCTTCTGTTGATTTAACAACCTGGTTCTTTTCACTATCAAGTTGTTTCATTGCATCGTTAGTTGCGATTTTTGCAAGACGCTTTGGGAGCAGAAAACCATTTGCATATCCATCTGCCACCTCAACAACCTCTCCTTTCTTCCCTATCTTTTTAACATTGTGTAATAGTATAACTTTCATGACTATATTTTATCAGATTTTACAGAATCTCCACCACGCAGCTCCTCTGGAACAAACTTGAGTAGTAATGTAAAGTCGTCACGATTAATTATCTCAAGCGCACGTGATAACTGCTCATCTTCTTCTGTTTCAGAATCTTCATCAATCGTAATGTCAGGTGTGATACCGTCAATTGAGATATGCTCACCACCTGGAAGTATCCACTTGGCAATAGTCACTTTAAGTGATGTGTCTGGTGTAATTTCAACAAGTTCTTGGACAGAACCTTTACCAAACGTATTATTCCCCACCAACAGTGCAGCATCATAGTCTCGCAGTGCGCCAGCAAGAATTTCAGCAGCAGAAGCGGATCCACCGTCAGTAAGCAGCACTACTCTCTTAGCACCAGCAAAATTTGCCGATCCTCTAGAAACATGGATTCTATCTTCCGCTTTTTGCTCAAAATTTTCTGTGACGATAACTTCACCTTCGGGTATAAACCAAGATGCTACATCAACAGCAGCTTGCAAGAAACCACCAGGATTACCTCTTAGGTCAATAATAAGTTTACTCTGGGGTGCATTAGCAAATTTTTGTAATTCGTCTTGAAATAATTCCGCTGATATCCTATTAAATGAGAATAACTTGATTATAAAAACATCATCAATCACTTCTGATTCAATCGTTGGAATTTCAATAATGTCTCTAACTACTGTAATGTCTAATAATTCTTGCTCTCCTTCCCTAGCGACTGAAAGTACCACGGGTGTACCCTTTTCACCTCGTATTAATTTGATCGCAGCATCTGGACTAATAGTCGTTGAATCAATTCCATCAATTTTAGTAATAATGTCTTTTGCTTTTATCCCTGCATTATAAGCAGGTGTTCCAGAAAGTGGTGAGATGACGGTTAGCAGTCCATTTCTAATTCCTATTTCAATTCCTACTCCACTAAACTCACCTTGAATATCATCGTCAAATAGCTTCTTTTCCTCTGGTGGAAAAAATACCGTATATGGATCATCATATGCAGTAGTGAGACCTTGAATTGCAGCCCATACTTTATCTTGATCATCAACTACTTCTGTTGTTGTCGCTGTTGAATGTACAAACTTTTGATCGAGCAATTCCCACGTTTTCCAAAAATGCTCAAAAGAAACCTCATTGGTATTAGAGATATTTTTTGGTACTTCGCTCTGGTAGATATGAGAGATATTCCCTTCTATAAGGGCATTCAATTTATGTTCCCCCACTGCTTGACCTACTGTATATGATACAAAAAGAGACACGGGATACACAAGAATAAATGCAAGTATATACAGTGCGTGGATCCATTTACTTGCAAAGAATTTTTTCATTTGTGTATTATGACAAATAATATGATTCTACCCAACTTGACACACCTACTATCTGTAGCATCATTCTATGTCTATTGACATATTTATATATACATTATAAAATATATCTATGTTTAGAAAGTATATTTATCACGATGTAACGTGGTATGACTTCAAAAATCCACGTGTAGATGAATTTCTTGACGTGGCTACTCAATATAATTTTGACAAGTCTATTGTTAAAAAGTTTCTCACAACACAAGCAAGCCCCGAGACCATGTTACATAACGGTGTGATTTTTCTCTCACTCTTCTTTCCTTGTGATTTAGAAAAAAATGATACTCAAATCAAGAAGAAGCAAATACGATTTCTCATTGGTGATAATTTTATCTTTACTGCTAGATCAGATGATATTAGAGGTTTCTATGACCTGAAAAAAAGAATAAAACATACAAAGACGAATGCCGTCACCAAGCAAGCAACCTCAGCAGCTCCTCTAGTTGAGTTACTACAAGAGGTATATAAACACATTGGTGATGACCTTGAGGGCCTTCATAAATCTCTAGTGTTTACACAAAAACATATACTTGCCTCAAAAGATATCTCTAAAAACGTAGTGTATGGAATGAACAAAAAAACAAAGGACTTTCATCGGATTCTAGAAACACAATCTGAGGTATGGATTGCATTTGATGGATTATGTCGAGAATTTTTTAAAGATATCCAAACAACAGAATCCCTCTCTCGCATTATTGAAGAGTACAAACATACCCTTAAAAAAAGTGAAGTAACTCAGTCGAGACATATTGACCATAAATTATTATTTAAACGAGCAATCACCCGAAAGAAAAGAATTAAGAAAATACAGATGACCGCCTTCTCGATTGTATTTATTACATTACTGGTCGTTGCAACCACAAAATTACTATAATAGATAATCCCACACAGTGTTCTTGTGGGATTATTTAATACATGAATTTGTTACAATACTTTCATGTATATTTTTGACACCCTTACCAAATCAAAAAAAGAATTCACTCCTCTTGAGTCGGGCAAAGTAGGTTTTTATCATTGTGGCCCAACGGTATATTGGAATCAACATATAGGTAATATGAGAGCTGTTGTGTTGGCTGACCTTATTAGGCGTTCACTTGAATATATGAATTACGAAGTAACGTTTGTAAGAAACTATACTGATGTAGGTCACCTCAGTGGTGATAATGCAGGTGATGCAGATACAGGTATCGATCGGATGGAGAAAGCAGCAAAGCGTGAAAATAAGTCCCCTGACGAAATTGCTGATCATTATATTTCTACCTATGTGGATGATACAAAAAAATTGAATACGCTCCACCCTACTCATACAACCAGAGCCACTCACAACATTAAAGAAATGGTAGATATGGTTCAGGTACTTATGGACAAAGGATACGCATATCAAACTGATCTAGCTATTTACTTTGATATTTCAAAGAAAGAGGATTACACAAAATTATCAAAACAAGACTTAAAAAAGTTATTATCAGGAGCAGGACATGGTGACGTTGCTGATTCAGACAAGAAGAATCCAGGTGATTTTTCTCTCTGGTTCTTCAAAGCAGGTACACACAAACACGCACTTCAAACATGGGATAACCCATTTTCAAACACACAAGGATTTCCCGGTTGGCACATTGAGTGTTCAGCGATGTCAAAAAAGTATCTAGGTGATACGTTCGATCTTCACATGGGAGGAATTGAGCACATCCCCATTCATCATACGAATGAGATTGCACAATCAGAATCAGCCAATGGAAAACCATTTGTAAATTACTGGATTCATAACGAACACTTATTGGTTGATAATAAAAAGATGTCTAAATCAGAAGGTACTAGTTTTTTACTATCTGATATTGAACAAAAAGGCTTCTCCCCTCTTGACCTGAGATATTTCTTTTTACAAGCACACTACAGATCAAAGCAAAACTTTACGTGGGACGCACTTGCAGCTGCACAAAGTGCACGCAACAAACTAAACCTCAAAATTGCGTCATACAGTGATGGAGGTGTGGTCGATACAGATAGTAAAAATCAATTTATTCAAGCCCTACAGGCTGATTTTGGGCTTCCTGAAGCGCTTTCTGTCGTTTACGCAGTGCTTACTAGTGACTTATCTGACTCAGACAAGAAAGCAACCATTTTGGATTTTGATTTGGTTCTTGGGTTAGATCTAGTAAATACTACAGTTGAAGATAACTTAGCTGTTGATGTAAATTCTCTTTCACAAGAAATTCAAGGTCTACTGGCAACAAGAGCACATGCTCGGTCAAATAAAGACTGGGCTACATCTGATAAAGTTCGCGATGAACTACTACGTTTTGGATATGAGGTAAAGGACGAGTCAGCTGGTCAAGTGTTGTATAAAAAATAAACCCACCAGGCTCTATAAGGATATGTGGGTGACATGAGTACCGTCGCAAGATTAATGACTCAGATTCATTATGTCACCCACCTTACATTTGTGCACGGCTAATTATGCACTAACGTAGTATATACAATTAGTCAGTTAATTTAAAAAGGCCATTACGTACGTGTACGTAATGGCCTTTTTTAGAGGTTGGTCATCTCATAATCCTCTTGAGAGGTACGCACATCCCAGTTTGGGTCACGTTCGATTGTGTCCTCTCTGTCCTTGCGATGCAAATACTCAACGGAGTCAACAGCATCAAATGGTTTTGCTTGAGAAGTAGTGTCGTGCAAAACTTTGTAATCAGTTGTCACGTAAATCTCCCTCACTTTGCAGGCAGTTCGATATATAAAATAAAAACATTTACATGGTTTTCCGTACTTTTTAGGAAACAACTTTGTCTTATATAATTGACCGAACCTTAGTCCAAAGCGTTCATCAAAGAAATTTTTACTTGAATCATACGCCGTCTTGTGTGGATGTATCACATTAAATCCGCGTACGGCTGCTTGTATTGAAGACGTTGCTAATGGTTTATAGCTCATGGTTTCTCTCCTCTGTATACCAATTCTTATTATGTCATTCATAAGTAAAATTGTAAACTTATGTAAATAAAACGGGCCATCACATACATGGGATGTGATGGCCTTATGTTTTGTCCGGCTTAATATTCTTTTACTCTCGAGCAATCCCCCTAGGACCCGTCCAAGTTT
>CALLVB010000031.1 GCA_938010795.1 Minisyncoccota bacterium | reverse complement strand
CTGGAATATCAGCGATTTCAGTCATCTCAGCTTTGTCCATATATCTTCCTTCAAAGATTCCTCCAAGAATTGAAATATTCTCGTTATGTTTCTTCTCGTATGTTCGAACCAGGCGAGCTGGTGCGATCAAATCTTCTCCGTATGCAATAGCAACTTCGGCTGGAAACTCTGGCATATCTCCAGTAATCCCAGATTCTTCAAGCGCTCGCTTGGTAAGAGTCTTTTTAATTACTGAGTATCCAACATGTTCTCCAGTCATTTCTGCTCGCATAGTGTTTGCATCATTTGCTCCAAGCCCTTGTGTTTGTACAAACACAGCAGAGTTTGAAGTAGCAAAAATATCTTTTGCTTTATCAAATAATTCTTTCTTTCTATCTTTTGTTAATGCCATAAGATGTTGTTTATCTAATAGCGCACTTTTTGTATAAAAAATACGCCCCAAAAGGCGTCTGAGTGAGACTCGACCTCGGGAAGAAATTAAGATCATTATTGATCACTCCCTGTCTTCGGCCTTTTGATACTCGATATAATACCACTTAGAATTTCTTATGCAAATAAAAAACACCCGGAGGTGTTTTTTATTTGTGTAAATAACTAAATAGTTATTATGCACATACTTCTGATGCAACTGCTGAATCTCCGTATCGTGCTCCAGTTTCGTCAACAACGTATGTGTCGTCTCCGTTATCTCGCTCTACTAGTAGAGTGTAGTCTACACAGTAAGTTTGTGATGCTGTTGCAGAAACTCCTGATGTATCAACACCTGCTGCTGTAAGGTCTGCAAATGCAAATCCGTCAATGTCTCCGTTCCCTGGGAATAGTCCAGCGTCTGTAACATTAAGAGTCATCGCAGTTTGGAATTGTTGCATTGAAGCAATAACTCGTGCGTCTGTTGCGTCTTGTCGTGCTCCTGTTAGAGAAGTAACAACTACCGCTGATAGAATACCAATGATAGCGATTACTACTAGAAGTTCGATAAGAGTAAATCCTCCTTTTTGTGATTGTGTCATAGTAATTATGATTAATTTAGTAATAACAATAAGTAGATTGAATTAAAAATTCTTTCTACAAACAAATTAAATTTAAAAACGTACGTTTTAAAATTTTCTTAACATCCGACCTGAAATCATTATACTAGTGATTCTTTACAAATATACGTATATCATGTGGATATTCTGGGTATATCTAACACCCTCCTATAGCACTCGATTGGTACCCTGTAAATTCATCACTTGAGACATAGAACTCTTTATCAAGATCTGGACGCCTTAATTCATACGATACGCAATATGAATCTGAAATAAGTCCAGGGTCTGCAATGACTATCCCTGACAATGTCGCGACTGTAGATGTTGGTACTGTTATTAAAGAATTAAACGAGGGATATAAATTATCTTGACGTCGTGTTTGTTCAACTCTAAAAGCAAGTCCTGCTTCTTGAACAGTAGCAATACCAAGAGCATCTGCCGCATCATCTCTGGTTCCGGATATAAATACAATGATAACTGTTGCCAATATCCCAATAATAGCAATTACAACCAGAAGCTCGATAAGAGTAAATCCTTTATTATTCATTATTTTTATTATACAAAGAAAAATAGTGTCACAAAGGGTTCTGTGGACTATTCAAATACCGTCTCGAAGAATAGGTCTCGACCCTTACCGCTCTTAGCAGAAATCATAAGAACTGGAAAATTTGTTTGAGTAGCTACTGAATCATATGCGATCTTCTTTTTCTTCTGATTCAATTTATCGATCTTATTCAACACTATTACTACTGACTCATCTCGCTTGATGGCAATATCTAAAATCTCTTTATCGTAGTCAGTGAGTCCCACTTGCGCATCTAACACCAGTATTAAAATACGCTCCACCGGTTTTGTTTCTCGCAAGTACCATAAGATAAGTTTCCGTAATTTCTCTCGCTCAGTCTTAGAAACCTTTGCGTATCCATATCCAGGCAAGTCAACAAAAAGAAACTTATCATTAATGTTAAAAAAGTTAATCTCTTTTGTCTTCCCTGGAGTCCCTGAAGATTTCACGAGGGACTTTCTATTAACCAACATATTGATAGTTGATGACTTTCCCACGTTTGAGCGCCCAAAAAAAGCAATCTGCGGTGTATCACTATCGGTGATTGGATCAGTACCTCTAATTCCTTTTATAAAATCTGCTTTCTTAATATCCATAATTAGAGATAAGAGTACCACAACCAAACAAAAAAGAAGCGCCTGCTTCTTTTTCCTCTAGTATAAACTGGTGAAAAATCGTTCATACATAGAAATTGCTTGTTTTGCTTCTCGTGGACCCAGTTCGTAGTCTGCTTGGTGAGCTACATTATTACGAACTTTGTGTCCTTCCCATGCATACCCCACTGAATCTTTATACTCAGGACCTACCTGTTTTAATCTTTCTCCAACACCCGATCCGTTATATCCCTTTTCAGCCAATACCTCTTCGAGTAAGATATCTGCATCCATAAGGGCAATCTTCCAATTATTTTCTTGATCAGAGTTAACATTGTCTAGAATCTTTTGCCACCGCGCAGCTTTGTCATTTGCAACGTTTGTCTCTTCTTTTACGTGCGCAATATCATAAATAATCTTCTCCTTTTGCGAGAGAAACTTCTTTTTGAATTTAAAGTACATGTAGATCAGAAATGCCATAAGTCCCACAAGAAAAAACCAACCAAATACGGTAGTAAAGAGTAGCTCTAAAACGCCCTCTTTATCATTACGTCCAAATAGCACGTCAATGATTGTTTCAAAGATTCCTCTCTCTTCTGAAGGATTAAGTAATTCCTCTACAGAGTCTTTCTTATTAGAGGGGGCTGAATTAAACACCCTGAAGATTCCTGAGCCAAAAAATCTATCAAAAAATCCAGCTGACTCCGTAACACCAAGCTTATTCGCCTCTTCATATAATTTAGCTGAATCTGAATTAAAAACCCATTTAAGAGTAATAAAATTCCAAATAGGCTCAATAATATATAAATGGATGCGATACATGATCTCATCCAAATTGAGTGATCTAAATTCCATAGAGTAAGTATAGCAGTAGATAGTGTCTATTAAAAAGAATGAGCGGGCCTGTAAGGCCCGCTCATTTTTTATAATTGTTCAAATTTTTCTGCAATATCTAATACCGCCGAGTCGTCACCATATCTTCCCATAAATTGAAGTCCTACCGGTAACCTTGAACCACTAGATTCAACAGTACCCATCGGCATTGAGATTGCTGGTATCCCAACAATATTTGCAGATACCGTAAAGATATCTTCCAGGTACATCTGTAATGGATCTGCTGATTTCTCACCAAATTTAAATGCTGGGGTTGGAGTAGTGGGTGTCAGCACAAAATCATGTGTTTTATAAAGTTCCTCCAATTCTTGTTTCATTTTCTCTTTAAGTGCCAATGCTTGTGTGTAAAACTTATCAGCATACCCTGCTGAAAGTACATACGTACCGAGCATGATTCTACGCTTTGATTCAGCACCGAATCCTTGCGATTTTGTTGAGATATATTCTTCAAGTAAATTTGATCCGGGCACCTTAGATCCATATCTAATCCCATCATATCGAGCCAAGTTTGAAGAGACCTCAGCTGGCATTACTACATAATACACCGGTAGACCATACTGCAACGCAGGAATAGAAACACGAGTAACTGTATGTCCTGCATCTTCTAACTTAGAGACAGCCGTTTCAAATTTTGCAAGAACATCTGGTTGTACACCATGTAAGAAATCATTAGGGATGGCCAGTGAATATACTTGTTTTGTAACGTCTTTGTCCCAACGAGCAGTATCGAGAGTAGTCATATCATGCTTATCTTGACCTTTAATTACATCCCAGATAATTCGTGTGTCTTGTGCACTTTTAGCAAACGGACCAATCTGATCAAGAGAAGAACCCATGGCAATTGCACCATACCTCGAAACTCCTCCATATGTTGTTTTGAAACCAACGTTTCCACATAACGCAGCTGGTTGTCTAATTGATCCTCCAGTATCAGTTCCAAGCGAAAACAAAGCCATATGTGCTGAAACTGCTGCTGCTGAACCTCCAGAAGAACCCCCTGGTACACGCTCTGTATCATGTGGGTTTTTTGTTGGACCAAATGCAGAGTTCTCCGTCGATGAACCCATCGCAAACTCATCCATATTTGTAGCTCCTAAAAATACAACTCCTTGATCCTCGAGTCTTTTTACTACCGTTGCGGTATATGTGGCTGTGTAATTTTCAAGGATTTTTGAACTAGCATTTGCCACTTGTCCTTTTCTCATAAGATTAGCCTTTAGAGCACAAGGGATACCGGTCAGTTCTGTTGCTGTTCCATCAACAAACATTTGTTGTGCACGCTCTACTTGCTGGTCAATATCAGTATGTAAATTAAGGTACACGTTCAGTTCAGTATTTTTTTCTTTAATTACTAGCAAGTATTCATCTACCAATTCTTTCACAGAAAAATCCCCAGCTTTCAAACCTTTGTGTGCTTTTGTGATTGTTAGTGTTTCAAGATTAATAGACATAGTTATAGAATTTTTTTTGTTTTTAGATAGTCGTCTTTAGTATCAGACATTTCAGATAAGATCGCATTTCTATTTTCACCCGCTTCAAAAGGTTTTTCATCATCACGCATCACATTTATTAGAGAGAAGTCTCGTGCGTGTACATCAGACACATCCACGTCTGTCACCTGTTTCACAAAATCCAATACATCTGCAAGTTGTCCTGGGAATGTATCAATCTCTTCTTCTGTGAGTTCTAGTCTTGCAAGTTTTGCTAAATGTAGAATCTGCTCTTTATCCATAGTCTCGCTATTATAACAAAAAACCGGCTCCCATGATGGGGGGCCAGCTTTATCTCATGAAGTATTCAACTATTCGAAAAATTGTGTTTGTTGATCTCCAACAGGGATTTCTTTACTCATAATGAGGTATCCATGACCTGATTGACATCCAACATAACCAGGCGGAATAGAAGGGACTTCTTGACCAATAAGTGGATCAATTACTTCATGTGTATGTATGTTCGCCATTGCGACCTCCTGTGCTAGAGCTTAGTTATATATGATTCTTGTTATTAAAGCAAATTTAGCAATTGTTGTTCTGTCCACACTTCAACTCCCAGATCTTGAGCTTTTTGTAACTTTGATCCCGCGTTTTCTCCAGCTAATAGAATATCTGTATTTGTTGATACCGACGAGCCAACCTTTCAACCTAGCTCACGTACTTTATCTTTCGCACCGTCTCGTGATAATGTACTGAGCGTTCCTGTTACTACTACCGTTTTACCAAAAAGTGGCAACGTAGTAACGTCTTGTGTTTCATGCTTATTAACCAACACATGCTTCAATAAATTATCAACTATACGTGCATTATCTTGATCCTTGAACCACCTCACGATGTTCTCCGCCATAATCGGTCCGATACCATCAACTGCAATGAGGGTATCAAGATTTGCGTTGCGTACCATAGTAAATGAACCGAATGTCTGTGCTAATAATAAAGCAGTCTCCTCCCCAACCTCATCAATTGATAACCCGATAATAAATCTCACAAGAGAAATAGTCCTCTTGTCTGCAACTCCATTAATGAGATTGTCTGCTGACTTCTCTTTAAATCCTTCAAGAGTAAGTACCTGATCTTTAGTAAGAGTAAAAATATCAGCTGGCTGCATAACCAGACCTGTATCCATTAACTGGTCAATGATTCGTGGACCCAGACCGTCAATATCAAATGCTTTCTTTGAAACAAAGTAGTGAAGTTTTCTTTTTGCCATGTCTCCTGAGTTTCTCTCTACACATCGATACGCAACTTGCCCTGGAATTTTTTCGATAGAACCATCCCCTCCACATCCAGCGACCTTTTTCGGAAACGAATACTTCTTAGTATTGTTGGGTCGTAATGTTTGTACTACCTCAACTACTTTAGGGATAATGTCCCCGGCTTTCTCTATCACCACGGTATCTCCAATTCTCACATCTAGTCTTTCAATCTCTTCAGCATTATGCAGCGTTGCGCGAGCAACAGTGGTTCCTGCAACAGAAACTGCTTCGAGTTCTGCTACAGGTGTAATCACTCCGGTTCTTCCTACTTGTAGAGTAATCCCTTTTACCAAGGTAGTTGTTTGTTCTGCAGGGAACTTAAGTGCGATAGCAAACCTAGGTGCCTTACCGGTATACCCAAGAGACCTCTGTGTTGCAAGATCATTAATCTTTACCACCATCCCATCAATCCAAAAGTTGGAGTCATCTTTCTTTTTTCCTTGTTTCTCGTAGTATTCCCAAACTTCGTCTAAGCTGCTGCAAAGTAGACGCTCTTTATTCACATTAAAACCAAGTGTCTCGAGTAGCTCTAACTCCCCTTGTTGGGTATCTGTCACGTCACCTTCTACTATCGCTATATCATATACAAAACATGCAAGATCACGATCTTCTACTACTTGTGAATCTAATTGACGCATGGTCCCAGCTGCAGCATTGCGGGGGTTTGCAAATAACTCTTCGTTATTATGTGCACGTCTCTTATTTAATGCATCAAATGATGACTTAGGCATAAATACCTCTCCTTCAAATATTCCAGAGAGAGGTCTAGTGAGGCGTAATGGAATTGTCTTAATAGTCCGTGCATTTACCGTTACGTTCTCGCCAACTTTTCCATCTCCTCTCGTTGCTGCAGTAACCAAGACCCCATCGACATATTCAAGAATAATTTTAAGTCCATCAATCTTTTGTTCACACAAATATGAAAACGGTACGGCATCCTGATTGTTTTTTTGTAAATAATTTTCTGCACGTTTCTTAAACTGCTTGAGGTCAGTAAAGGTAAATGCATCATCAAAAGACCATTGTGGTATTTTGTGTGGAACTTTTTCAAACTTATCTAATACTGCTCCAGCAACTCGTTGCGTGGGTGAGTCTAAAGTAACAAGCGCAGGATATGCTAGCTCCAATTTCTTAAGCTCATCTTTGAGTGAGTCGAGTGCTGCCTCTGAGATTTCCTCTGTATCAAGAACATGATACAAGTGTCGGTGATGATTAATAGTCTCACGAAGCTTTGCTGCACGTTCTTTCTGTTTCTGTGATGGAGTAGTGCTCATGTATACATTATACCAAGAAGAGCGAAACCC
>CALLVB010000030.1 GCA_938010795.1 Minisyncoccota bacterium | reverse complement strand
ATGATTGACCCGAAACGAGTTGAGATGACTTTGTATAAAAAAATCCCTCACCTCCTAACCCCTGTTATTACTGATCCGAAAAAAGCAGTCTTGGCATTAAAATGGGCGGTAAAAGAAATGGAGCGGCGGTACGATCTCCTACAACAAAAGACAGTACGCGATATTGATTCTTATCATAAAAATGTAGTGAAACCAGCATACAAAGACCTCTCTCCAGAAGACATCGAGGAACGTTCTGGAGACCTACCTGAAAAGATGCCATACATTGTTGTCATCATTGACGAGTTGTCAGATATTATGAGTTCATATCCACGAGAACTCGAGGCATCTATTGTGCGACTAGCACAAATGTCCCGTGCAGTTGGAATTCACTTGTTACTTGCGACACAGCGACCATCAGTAAATGTTATTACTGGACTTATCAAGGCGAACGTTCCTACTCGACTTGCATTAAAAGTTGCTTCGCAGATTGATTCACGAACTATTCTAGATTCACGCGGGGCCGAAAAACTATTAGGTCACGGAGACATGCTGTATAAAGGTGAAGGCTCAAACGAACCGGTACGTATTCAATGTCCATATGTTTCAGAAGAAGAAGTAAAAAGTGCCGTTGAGTTTATACAAAAGAATTATAAATTCGAACTTACCGACACTATTAGCCTTCCTGATGAAGACATGCAAGAAGGCGGAGGCGGAGTCACCATGGCGGACGGAGAGAAAGATGATCCTCTTCTAGAAGATGCAATCCAAACCGTCATTTCAAGTAAAAAAGCTTCGACATCGTACTTACAACGAAGACTTTCAATTGGTTACTCTCGAGCAGCACGTATTATCGATATCCTAGAAGACAAAGGTATTATTGGCCCAGCGAACGGATCAAAACCTCGTGAGGTATACGGCACAGGTGAAACCCAAATAGATACAGCATCAGATACTGATGGAATGGTTGAATAACATGGAAACAACACCTAGAAACATACTCATTAGAAGTATCGGAATATTGTTTTTTATCTTTATACTCTTCTTTGGATATAATCGTTTTGGTAGATATCTTAACGGTCCCATTATCCAAGAACTCTCACTTGAGCAATACCAAACAACAACAGAAAGATCCAAGATAATCGAAGGGGTTGTAGAAAATACTCAATCACTTGTTATTAACAACAAGGAAATAACCCTCAATGAAAATGGATCATTTAGATACGTGATGGCATTAGCTCCTGGATTAAGTAGCGTACACATAGACATCACAGATGCATTTGGAGATTCGAAACATTACCAGTACCATATTTATAGTACTGCTGAAAAATTCAACTACACAAAAGAACATATAGAAACAAATATTACACAAGAAGACATAATCAACGAATAACATGGCAAAAGAAAAACAAACAGCAGAAGAAAAAGCATTAGAAAAAGAAGCAAAGGCCGCAGCAAAATTAGCTGAAAAAGAAGCCAAAGCCGCAGAGAAAGAAAAAGAAAAAAAGGCAGCCGAGGCAGCAGCAGCCAAAGAAGAATCGGCAGCACAACTACAACAAACAGTAGACATGATCCACACAAAATTTGGAGAAGGTGCCATTATTAAACTAGGAGAAACTCCAAAGGTTGATGTTGCAGCTATTTCTACAGGATCAATTGGATTGGATTCAATTCTAGGAATCGGTGGAATTCCACGAGGGCGTATTATTGAAATCTATGGTCCCGAAGCCTCAGGTAAAACAACACTTACCCTACATGTTGTTGCAGAAGCACAAAAAGCAGGTGGCGTGTGTGCATTTATCGATGCAGAGCACGCTCTTGATCCTCTGTATGCAAAAAACATCGGAGTCAATACAGATCAACTACTTGTATCACAACCAGATAACGGTGAGCAGGCACTAGAGATTGTTGATTCGTTGGTGCGGTCAGGAAATGTTGATGTAATTGTTGTCGACTCTGTTGCGGCACTAACACCGAAAGACGAAATTGAAGGAGATATGGGAGCACACCATGTTGGAAAACAGGCACGGTTAATGTCACAGGCATTGCGAAAACTAACAGCCATTGTTTCAAAATCAAACACAACAGTGATCTTTATCAACCAAATTCGAATGAAGATCGGTGTTATGTTTGGTTCTCCTGAAACAACACCAGGAGGAAAAGCATTAAAATTCTATTCATCAGTACGATTGGATATTCGTCGTATTGCTCAAATCAAAAAAGGAGAAGAAGTGGTCGGATCACGAACCCGCGTTAAAGTTGCAAAAAACAAAGTTGCTGCTCCTTTCAAGAAAACAGAATTTGATATTATCTACGGAGAAGGTATTGCCAAAAACGGTGAGTTACTAGCACTCGGAGAAAAGTACGGTCTTGTTAAAAAGGCAGGTGCATCCTACACCTACCTTCCCTCAGAAGGAGCTAAACTCCCAGATGAGTTTAAGCTAGGTCGAGGATATGATGCAGCACGAAAGAAACTAGAGAAAGAAAAGAAAATTATGAATCAACTAGAAAAAGAAGTTCGTAAGGCAATCAAAGAAGATAATTAAAAAATCCGCGCGAGCGGCTTTTTTTATAGGTAAATATGCTAGGATACATGTATGAATACAGACAAAGAAAATTCACTTATCCTGTTTACCGACGGGTCTTCGCTGGGTAATCCTGGTCCAGGAGGCTGGGGAGCATTACTGGCATACCCCAAATTAGACGAGCTTGTTGAACTTGGTGGTACAAAAATCAAAACAACCAATAATGAAATGGAATTAACGGCGATTGTATCAGGTCTCTCATATGCAATTAATTCACGTGCACATATTCACATCTACACCGAGTCACAATACGCAATCAACGGCGCAACAAAATGGATGTATGGATGGATGAAAAACGGATGGCAAACCAGTACAAAAGAACCCGTTAAAAACAAAGAAGTCTGGGAATCTCTGTACTCCCTCATCACAGAGAGAGGTAAGGAAACTATTAGCTGGCATCATGTACGAGGTCACATTGGAATACCAGGAAATGAACGTGTAGATGATATTGCACGGGAATTAGCTG
>CALLVB010000029.1 GCA_938010795.1 Minisyncoccota bacterium | reverse complement strand
TACTGAGAGTAGATTTTTTACATTAAATTCACCAGAGAGAGGGGAGATAAATCGGACATCTTTATATGTGAACTCAACTCCTTTTGGTTTGATAACGATATCATCGAGTAGCCCAAGTTCGAACCGATGTTTATTTTCAACGGTGAAATCTAAGAAATCATTAGCTTCTTTATCATCACCATTCACCAAAAGATATCTATTAATCTTTTGTGACTTTTCAAGAGAGTTTCTAATAATAGAGAGCTTTGCTTGTTTGTAGTTTTCGTATCCACCATGAGATTCAATATGTTCAGGAGCAAGGTTTGTGAAGATGAACGCATCGAGATGAATAAATCTATTCCTAAATTGTTTAGCTCCTTCTGAGGTCATTTCAATAATCATCCAGTCAATCTTTTGATCTGCAGCTTTCTTAATAAAATTTTGTAAGAAAAATCGACCAGGCATGGTTTGTTTAAATTTGTTTTTTTCTGACCAGTCTCCAATTTTAAATTGAACGGTTCCTGATACCGCAGTAGTAAATCCTGCTCCCTCTAGTACGGCATTAGTGATTTCTACCACCGATGACTTACCTTTAGTTCCTGTTACCCCGATAATTTGAATATTTTTTGAAGGATTTCGATTTTTTATTGCTCCAAGCCATGCAAGAAAAAAGTGGTAAGGAACAGAAATCTTTTTGAAGAGAGGTGCTGGAATACAGCGTTTAATAAGTGAGATTAGTTTGTCCATGTTCGTAATAATATCAAAGTCATGTGATTGTTCATATAAAAAAGAGGGGAAAGCTCACTGCACTGTGAAACTTTCCCCTAAGTTGTTCTCCACCCTAAGCTATGAAAATCAAGTGGCGTGCTAGTACCTGACTGGCTGCCAGCACGCCACTGCTCGCGTCAACAGATCTCCACGGGAGGAGGATGTAGAGACTGTGCGCTGAGACATAGATAATTATAACGTATATTTGAGATACTATTTAAAAGTATAAAAGAGCGTGTTTCAGACACGCTCTTTTATGATTGTTTTTATTTTGACTCTTGGTACATGGATACTGACTTTTCAAATGCTGATTGTGCAGCTGCCTTACCTTCAAAGCCAGTAACAGAAACTTCTTTATTTTGAATTTTCTTGTATGTTGCAAAGAAATGCTCCATTTCTTTGAGGAAGTGTTTATTAAGATCACTCAGGTCTTGAATCTCATCGAATCGTGGATCATCTGTTGGTACCGCAATAACTTTATCGTCTTGTTCACCCCCATCGATCATCCCCATGATCGCCACTGGTCTACACCGCACGAGAATTCCTGGAGCGAGCGGATATGTTGTCATAACTACAACATCCAATGCATCTCCATCATCAAACAATGTTTGTGGTACAAATCCATAATCAAATGGATAGTCTTGTGCTGTATGCATTACTCGATCTAAAGCAATCATTCCTGTTTCTTTGTCAATTTCATATTTATTTTTCGAGTTTTTCGGAATTTCAATAATAACGTTCATGACGTCTGCTGTTCCAGCTGGGATATCGTGTAGTAAGTTCATAGGTCTTTTATTTAGAAATGTTATGTAATGGGGAGATTATAACAAAGATATTTTTGATATAAAAAATAAGACCCGTATCTTGATCTTTACTGAATACTAGGTAAGCAGTTAGATTGATACAGGGTCTCCAATTTTTTTCGCGTCCGTAAAGGAACATCCACATAACGATTTTTGTTACTCACATCATACAATTATTTCTAATCGTATTTGTTAGATGCATAAGGGCTCTTCACCCGAGTGTTTAAATTCCAATCAAGGAAAGTTACATTGTCGTCTGTGTGCAACCCGAGTCTTATGTCGGGGTTTTACTTGACGTTAAATCAAACGAGCGCGGAATTGTGAGCGAAAGATGCCGCTCGATGTCGATGAGTTTGGAAGTTCATCGTATTTCTCCAGGTTACATCCCCAAGTGAGGGGACAGTTTGATACCAAGGTTAGTCCTCTTCGATGGTCACCAGCGGTGGAACTAAGTCACACAGATTTGATTGCCAATACACAAAATAAATTGTGTGAAGGTAAGACGTTCTTGGATAAAAAGTATCATAAACTACTTATCGTGATTTGTCAATACACAGAATATGTGTCATAAAATTTATAAAGAAAAGCCCCATCTCTTGTATACACGGGTGTGTATACAAGAGAGAGGGCAGTTGCGCGCCCCGGACATAGTTATCGCCCAGAGTCTGTATTGTGTGCTGCAGGGCAGCGGGTTGTTTTTGAACTTACCGATGCATTTGAGATATACGCAGATCCTTGAGCTTTTGAAGCCATCTGGCGTATTTCATGTGCCATTTCGTTGGCAGTAAATGTGCTATTCACACAACCAATGACTCGCTTTGATTTGGCATCAACGACAGCTGCGAAGCCGGGTAGGCCGACCCATTTATTGAAAACAGGAACGATATCACGATCGAATGCTTCGTGGGCACCTTTCTCCCATTTTGCTGCTGTTGTGGTGTCGATGACAACTTCTTCAGCATTTACACCAGAAATGGCGAGAGCAGAAGTTAGTTGGGTATCAAGCCGCTGACTTTTCGCGTCTTTCGCATTACGAAAGTTGACGACATAGATGTCAGTGGCGTACGCAGCTGAACCAAAACCAGCAACGATGGCCAATCCAACAATAAGAGCAGTAATTTTTTTCATATATTCCTCCAAAAAATTACGTTGCGTCAGGGGCCCCTGACGTGCCAGTATTATAGTGATTTGAATTTTTCTGTCAAGAAACATCCACATAATAAAAAACAAGTCTCACCGAAGTAAGACTTGCTACGCAAAGGCGCAAAGGTTGAAAGATTATCCAAACGCGGACAGGAATGCGGCGTCATTAAACGGGTTATCCGAGGCGTCAGGCAGGTCAGCGACTTGATAAGAAATGCCGGTCATCGCGATATGTGTTGCGATACGGGATTCGTCCATGAAGTCTGACAGCTGGTTCGCGTCTTTTACGTGTGCGCTTAGAGCTTTTTCTGCAACGATCTGCACGGAGATGTCAGGCGCGCTACGATCCGACATGACGTCCGAGATTTCATGCATAAACAGATTGGCCGGATCAACATCATAACGTTCAAGGGTAGCTATCTGATAGGTGAGCCCATCGCTCACAGGTACCGCTTCAATCGCCGCGTTTTCGTCATCATCTGTAACAGCTTCTTGACTGTCCGCACCACTATAAAGGCCGTCGGCCCCATCATACGCCGTAATCGCAATATCAATACCAACGTCTTGAGTCACAAGATGGACGGTCGGCGAAGGCGAGACATAAGCTTCAGACATAAGTGGGCTTGCCATAGCGAGGCTTGGTGCCGCTAAGAGTGCGGCTGATGCCGCTAACAATAAAGTCCGTTTCATTAGATTTCTTTCTACCTGCACATGCAGGATTTAAAACAGACTCAAGGAGGATTCCCAGGTCGTTAATTATTTTACAAACATACAGACAGTTGTCAAAGATAATTGTATGGGGAAAACAAAAGAGCGGGGCGTACGCTCCGCTCTTTTGTTGTTCGTAAATAGTATTACGCCTCTTTTTCTTCTGAATCTTGTTCTTGCGCGATTTCAGTTGCCTCTTCGATGTCTTCTAGTGCATCTTCAGCAGTTTCTTCTTTCGGTGCCTCGGTTGTTTCTATGGTCTCTTCTGTTGTTAATTCCACCCCTTCTTCAGACGCTTCAGGTGCTGCTTCAGTAACCAACGTTTCTGTAATTTCAGCTTCGGTATCTACCGTATCTTCTGTAGGCATTTCAGCTTCAGTTTCTGCACTTGCTTGTGTGTCAGCCTCTTGTGCTTCTGCAGCAACTCGTTCTGCTTCACGTTCAGCTCGTCGTGCTTCTTGATCGATCACATTTCCTTCTGCATCTAATTGTTCAATATCAATCTTGAATCCAGTAAGTCTTGCTGCAAGTCGTACATTTTGTCCACCTCGTCCAATAGCAAGTGAGAATTGGTCTTCTGCTACTTGTACTTTACAAATTTTGTCCTCACCAACTTCAGTGATCTCGACATTAAGAATTTCAGCAGGAGAAAGTGCTTGTCTGATAAAGTCATCCATATCTTCTGACCACTCAATAATATCGATTCGTTCTCCAGATAATTCTGAAGTGACCGTCTGCACCCGAGAACCATTTTGTCCAACAAGTGCTCCAATTGGATCGACTTCTTCATCAGTAGAGAATACTGCTACTTTTGAACGGAATCCTGGTTCTCTTGCAATTCCTTTGATTTCAATTGTTCCTTCTAGTAATTCTGGCACTTCTCGTTCAAATAACTTTTGTAAGAATTGTGGATGAGTACGAGAAACTCGCAGGAATACTCCACGGCCGGTATCATCAACGTTAAATAGGTATCCCGAGATCCTGTCTCCAGTTTTGTATCGTTCTGACTTAATTTGTTCTGCAAATGGAATTGAACCTTCTGCTTTACCAAGATCAACAAAGATGTTTCCTCTTTCAACCCTCTGGACTGTTCCTTGTACGATTTCTCCTTGTTTATCTCCAAATTTCTCAGACAAGAATCCTTTTTCAGCCTCTCTAATTTTTTGGATAATTACTTGTTTGGCGGTCATTGCTGCAATTCGTCCAAAATCAGTTTTATTTTCAAGAGGGAAAATAAGCTCATCACCAATTGCTGCATCAGACTTAATAAGTCGCGCCTGTTCAACAAACATATGTTGTTCAGCATTGAACCGGACTTTTCTTTCTTCTTCTGCGATATGATCTTGGTCAGGCATTGGCTCCTCTTCCTCAATCATAAGAACCTTTTCAGGGTCCATTACCATTTTTACTTGTTTAAAATCAGTTTCTCCAGTTTCAAAATTAAAAGAACAGGTAACTAATTGCCCTTTCTTTCCAAACTCTTTTTTGTACGCTGAAGCTAACGCAGACTCAATTGCTTCAATGATTTGCTCTTTTTTCACCCCTTTTTCTTCTTCTAGTTGAGCGAGAACTAGATGTATTTGCTTTAAGTCGAACATGTCTATATTTATATTGTTATGAAGAGTCGTGATCACGACTCGTTTTGATAAAGAGAAACGCCCACCAAAGGTGAACGTATCTATCTCACTATAGTAGCAAATTGTATATAAATAACAATCAAAGGATTTATCGGTTAGTTACTCACCCTTTTTATTGCAAAGGGTGGTTAAAAATCGTATTATAAATCTATATTATAAACCGGCAGTCTACCTCATGGTCTACTGCTGATCTTTGTTAGCCTTTGCCTATATATTTTATGAATACCCTCAAAAATAACCTACTCAATAGAACCATTAAGCCTATTGTGGCCATTGCAGTGATTGCATTTGTTGCATGTGCAGGAGCTGCTACTATTCAGGCTGCATGGAATCCTCCAACCCAAGCGGCACCACTAGGAAACACGAACCCGCCGATCAATGATTCATCTACAGGACAGGTAAAGTCGGGAGGGCTTTCGGTAGGGTCACTGATTGTTAATGGAAGCAGTATTCTTGGAGGTTCACTTGCGATTGGTGGTGGGGCACCAGCATATGAGCTTGATATTAAAGCTGATGACACATTGGCTATTATCCGGCTGGCAAATACATCCACAGGTACTGGTTCGGCAGACGGTAGTTGGTTATACCAAGGAGGTAATAATTTAGTTCTTAGGAACCGAGAAGCGGCTGGATCTCTTGCATTTTATACAGCAGATACAGAACGAGCTCGGTTCAATCCTTCGGGTGCCTTTGTTGTTGGCGCTACCTCAGCAACAGCAGGGTTATTGGTTGATGTAGAGGGTAATATTGGTGCTCAGCTGTATTGTGATGAGGCAGGACTTAACTGTATCGATATTGAAAACATTGTATCGTCAACTTCAACAGCACCAGGAAGTATTGGATTCTGGACAGAGGCGGGAAGTAACGTGTATCGTACAACCGGAAATGTAGGTATTGGTACGGCAGCACCAACAGGTGCAAAATTAGTTGTGGTTGATGGGGCGGCTGGATATAACCCTGAGGCTATCATTCAAACTACAAATGGAGCAGCTATTTTACAATTGTCTTCAGCAGTAGCAGTGAATCCTATTAAACTTGTCGCTGGTCTTGTAAATGGTAACGACTTTTCAATACATAAAACTGATGGAATAGCAGGCTCTCTTTTGTATATAAGTGATACTGGAGATATTGGAGTGGGTGACACGACTCCTGATGGAACATTAAAATTTGATGTTGAGGGTCAAGTTGGGGCGACAGAATATTGTGACTCAGATGGTCTCAACTGTACACCCGCAGCTAACTTAGGAGGGGGATTATGGTCAGAAAATGGAACTGATGTATATCGAGCATCTGGAGGTGTGGCTATTGGGCTCAACAGTACTGCACATTCACTTGAAACTGCAGGCGATATTGTGAGTGGGGGAAGAATATTTGGTGCAAACGGAGGACCATCTACCCCTACCTATTCTTTTGACTCGGATACTAATACGGGTATTTATGGGACTGGATCTGATGAGGTTCGTATAGCAACTGCAGGTGCCTTACGTGCTCGATTTGCAAATAACGGTAATGTTGGTTTCGGTACACATACGCCAGCTGCTGCTCTTGATGTAAGAACCTCAATTTCTGGCGAAGAAGGATTGAGAGTTCAGACAGTTGGTGGATCAGCAGAAAACTCTATTTTGACTTATCATGATGGAGCTCTTAAGCACAACTTCTTTATCTCTGCGGGAAATGCACAATTGAGAATGTATCAGGCTGGTGGTGGGGCGCACACGTTACAAATGAACGGAGGAGGATTGACATATTTTAATGGTGGTGATGTAGCAATTGGGTCTACCGCAGCTTCGGGCGCATTGGTTTTAGATGTTACAGGGGCGGTAGGTGCTGATAATTATTGTGATAGTGCAGGAGGTAACTGTTTCACCGCAGCATCAGTTGGGAGTGGGGGAGCAGACAACCTCGGTAACCACACAGCAACTCAAGCATTAGCTATGGGAGGTTTTGCAATTACAGGTGCTTCGGCAATTACCACAAGTGGTGTAGGAACATTCAACGGAGGAGTTATTGTCGACGGAGATTCGATGATTAATGGAGCTGGAAATATACATACCGCTAAATCAGTATCTGCCGCAGAGTATGGATACTTTGAAGCACTAGACAGCTCAGGGAACAGAGGAGGATACTTTGGATTTGGTAATGGAGGAACACGATTAGATCTGCGATTAGAAGACGCAAATACGCTATACGTATCAGGTGGAGGTATTGGTATTGGAGATTCAACGCTTGATGGCGGGCTAGAACTTGATGTTAACGGACAGATCGGAGCTGACAATTATTGTGATTCAAATGGAGCGAATTGTTTTACAGCAGCAGGAGTTGGAGGAGGTAGCTCGCTATGGTCAAACGGAACGGGGTCTGATATTTACTACACAGCTGGAGAAGTAGGTATTGGTACTAGTAACCCACTTGCTCCACTACATGTTGTAGGAAACATTTATTTAGGAACAGTCAATTCAGCAATTAGCAAACAAGGTTCCGGAGACATAAATTTACAGACTAACACTGGTGATCTCGTATTTTCAACACTTTCTGGAACACCACGAATGACAATTGAGTCTGGTGGAGACGTAGGTATTGGAACCACAAACCCTTCGAGCAAGCTGCACGTTGTTGGTTCAGCAACATTTAGTAGCAACATTACCGCATCAACAGCACCAACAGCAGGAGCTCATTTAACAAATAAAACATACGTTGATGCAGAGATTGCAGCAGCTGGCGGCGGAGGTGGAGGTGGAGACATTACCGCAGTAACAGCGGGAACGGGTATTACTGGCGGCGGGACTTCAGGGGCCGTGACGCTCAATGCACAAACAACCACAGCACTCTGGAATGCGAACCAATTGCAAGGACGATCTGTCGCGACCACAGCACCATCTTCAGGACAAGTATTAAAATGGAATGGCTCATCATGGGCTCCAGGGACTGACAACAACTCAGGTGGAGGAGGAGGTGGATCATTATGGACTGATGGCGGGGCCACTACATATATCAATGGTGATAACATTGCTATTGGGAAAACTTCAGCCGCAACAGAACTTGACGTTGATGGAGATGTAACTGCTGACGCATTCGTTTATTCGTCAGATGAGCGACTCAAAACTGACTTTCTATCATTTACAGACCGTTCACAAAATGTGTTAGGGCTTGGTACGTACCAATACACATGGAAAGATACGGGAGCTGATGATTTTGGTGTGATCGCACAAGAAGTTGAAGAAGTATTCCCCGAACTAGTTATTACAGGAGAAGATGGGTATAAAGCAGTTGATTACGCGCAACTCGTTGTGCCATTATTAGAGGTGACCAAGCAACAACAAGCACATATTGATCAATTACAAGCAGATATACGTGAGTTACAAGCAGGTCAAGATACACAATAAATCCTAATTTATTTATGAAAAAATTTTACACAGCAGTAGTACTATTTTGTTTTCTTGTTGTATTTGCAGTACTTTATTATTTCTTTGGTCAAAGTATTGTGCAGATTTTTGATGAAGTTGTATCTGTACAAGAGAATACTACTATTGTTGATGAGGAGAATGAGGTTATAAACAGGGAAGAACAGGTTGAGTTGCTAGAAGAATTGGCTCCAGAAAATCCTATAGATACTCCAGAAGAAATACGAGAGGAAGTTGAACGACTTAATGAATTACAAAATACTGATACTCAAGTTGATGTAGATATATTTAGTGAACTGCAGGGAGAAAATAACACTGAAGCTCAACTAAGGTTATTGCAGGAACTCAATTCAAATTAGTGTTATTCAGTTAGAGGCAGTATAAGATATTCACAAAATGCTGACAAACGTCAGTTTTTTTGCTGGTATACTTGAGAGTAAGGACTAATTTATAACTAAATTTTGACATATGAAATCATCGTTACAGAAAAAAATATCTAAGAAGATAGCATGGACACTCATTATTTTGAGTTTATTGCCGTTTAGTGTGTATGCACTAGGGACCGTAAGTACGGGTTTCCGTATTGATGCACAAACACTAAATCCAACAGTTATTGATGGTCATGCAGAGTGTTGGAATGTTAAAAACGAATCAGCAAATACAGACTATTTTGTTCCAACAAAAGCGATCTCAGAATGGTCAGCATTTAGAGCAGCATATGCAGTACTACGACCAAACGATATTTATCCGTGTTCGTT
>CALLVB010000028.1 GCA_938010795.1 Minisyncoccota bacterium | reverse complement strand
CATCAGACCCATAAGCTGTATGGTTATCGTTTCTGTATGCATCTTTTTCTTCACATCTGGGGATTACATGGAAATGCACGTGTGGAACGACCTGGTGCGCAATGGGTAAATTGTTTTGATGGATATTCAGACCACAACCGGTTGTGCTTCTTATTTGCAAAGCAACTTTATGTACTACAGACTGCAAAGCCAGGTATGCTTCTTCGCTCATCTCGTCTACGGTTACATATGGATATTTTGGGATTACGAGTGTGTGTCCTTTCTCAAAAGGTTGTATATCTAAAAAAGCTAGGTGCTTTTCATCTTCATACACAATTCGTGCAGGGATTTCCCTATCTACAATTTTCTCAAAAATAGTTTTTTCTCTCATACTTTTATTGTAGCAAAAAAGCAGCCCTTAGGCTGCCTCTTCTTCGTGAACGATAAATCCAAATTGAAAATCGACTATCAAAGACTGTGCAGGAAGATCACTTTCATAAGCTCTTTTGGAATTGCTTATTTCCTTATCAGGAACTTGTGAAATTCTTTTTGCATCACCGGTCTTGAGAAGGAGCATTATCTCAACAGCGAGACGTTCTAAAAAATCAATTCTCTCGATAGTAATTGGTTCATCTAAAAATAAATTTAGCTCCTCGAGAAAACTAAACAGTGCTGGATATGTCAAAAATCCTTCTTCATTCTCTGATTCTTCTTTACCAAAAGACCGTTTAAACGTGATGTTTGAATGTTCTTCAAGCTCATAAGTAAAGAAACCAAAGTATCCTCCCAGACTCTCTATAAACACAATTAGTTTTGCAGTCTCAACCAAGGTTAACTCCATTAGTCTCTTGTGTGTGTCAACATACGATGTATCAGTCATGCGTTCTCCTTCTATATTTACGCGCTAGAAAACATAATAATGACTACAGTAATGTTTGTCAAAAAATACGGTGAACACAATTGGTACTTTGTGATAATCTATATATACGTATGGCAAAACTATATTTTAAATACTCAGGAATGAATGCCGGTAAATCAACAGCTTTATTGCAAACTGCATATAACTATGGTGAGAGGGGTATGGATGTACTCCTTTATAACGCAGAGGTAGACGATCGGATGGGTGAAGCAGTGATTGGTTCACGGATTGGTATACACAGTCCTGCACAAACATTTAATAATAAGACTGATATGTTCGCTGATATTACCAGACAACACGCACTCTCTCCTGTTGCATGTGTTCTCGTTGATGAGTGCCACCTCCTATCGCGTGACCACGTATGGCAATTAAGTGAAGTTGTTGACAAGCTCTCTATTCCGGTGATGTGTTATGGGTTGAGAACTGATTTTAAAGGAACATTATTCCCTGGCTCAGAACAGCTCTTGGCATTGGCAGATAATCTCGAAGAAATTAAAACTATTTGTGATTGTGGTAGTAAGGCAATTATGACTGTTCGGGTAGATACAGAGGGAAACGCCCTACAAGAAGGACCCCAAACAGAGATCGGTGGGAATGATAGGTATGTTTCATATTGCCGAAGACACTGGAAAGAAAAAATAGGTATCTAGAGATATCTGCTATCATACTGATCAGGAGGTATTCAACCATGACAGTACGACACACAATAAACAATGAAACTTGGTATCATCCAGATGGGATAGCTTCCTGTCCACAGATCATAATACGATCTGTTGGTCCTGGGGAAAAAATCTCATCACTTCAAATGCCTTCATGTGCAAACAAACGAGGCTACCATGGACATATTGAGGATGTATTGACTGAAGATGATTTTAGATCACAAGGACTTGCTACTAAGGTGATTCTTGAAGCAATTGCGTATGCAAAAAAACTAAATTATTACAAACTATTACTGACTTGTGGACCAGAACTCATCGGGTTCTACAAACAAGAACAGTTTGGTTTCGCCCTTATGGCTGACGACCCAATTGGTTTTGAAAATTTCTTGAAAGAAAATCCTTTTGGGATCCGAGAAATCACTATGCGCCTTGATCTATAATGTGGTCTTGTTAAGCCGCTCTTGAGCGGCTTTTACAATACTTCATGATAAAATCGTTGGTATGAAATTACTTGCATTAGAGACATCATGTGACGAAACTGCTTTGGCTGTTTTTGAGTTTCATTCTGAAAAAGAGTTTACTATTTTGTCTGAACAACTTAACTCTCAAATAGATATTCATCAAGAGTATGGAGGTGTCTTTCCTGCTGTTGCAAAACGTGAGCATACAAAAAATCTCTACCCTCTCCTTATTGCTGCACTCGAGGAATCATCACTCCTGACTAAACGTAAAGAGACAACTGATATGCCACAAGAACTGCTCGACATTGTCTCTAAATTACTAGAACGAGATCCTGATAATTTAGAACTTCTTGTGCGTTTTTATGAACAATACGAAATGCCGCACATTGATGTTCTTGCAGTTACCTATGGGCCAGGACTCGAGATGGCACTGTGGACGGGATTCAACTTTGCACGAGCACTATCTCTATTACTTAATGCAGAACTTGTACCAACTAACCATATGGAAGGACATATGTATGCTAGCCTGATCTCTCAAGACGAGTCTGGTGTGTTCACTATATTAGATCCTGGTTTTCCAAACCTGAATCTTCTTATCTCTGGAGGTCACACCGAGCTTGTGATTGCCGATTCAGAACATGCATACAAAAAAATAGGGCAAACGTTAGATGATGCTGTGGGTGAAGCGTACGATAAATCCGCACGACTTATCGGTATTCCCTATCCTGGTGGACCACAAATATCAAAGTTTGCTGATGAGTATAGGACCGCACACTCTACTGTTGAGATTGAACTACCAAGACCGATGCTCCATACTAAAAATTACGACTTCTCCTTTTCTGGACTTAAAACAGCCGTACTCACTCTTGTAGACAAGCAACGAGAAATAACTGATACATTCCGGCGTGAATTATCCTTTGAACTCGAAGAGTCTATCGCTGAGGTACTTATCAAAAAAACAAAAAATGCGATCCATGAATACGGACCGACTTCACTCATTATCGGAGGTGGTGTTTCAGCGAATAACCATTTGAGAGAGAAGTTCACTGAATTATGTAAACAAGAAGGAGTACAATTATTCCTCTCTCCGAAAAAATACACTGGCGACAATGCTGTGATGATTGGAATTGCTGGGTACCGACGTTTTATAAATAAAAAGTATCCAAATGATACAGAACGTGTCACTGGAAGATTATCTCTTGAAGATTAAAGCGGCCTGTCGGCCGCTCTAATTTAATCTTTATAAATCTTTTGTCACTAATATTTTAGGCTCTAACATATCTGCTATTGCATACTTTACACCTTCTCTTCCTAGTCCTGATTCTTTAACACCTCCGTATGGCATATGATCAACTCTAAACGTTGGTACATCGTTGTGAATAACTCCACCAACATGCAGCTCCCTAAATGCACGTCCGAGTTCTTCTGTGTTGTTTGTGTAAATCCCAGCCTGCAATCCAAACTGGCTTTCATTTACTTCTTTGATTGCTTCATCAAAATCACTATAGGATTCAATAACTATCACAGGCCCGAATACTTCTTCTTGTACCACTTTTGTATCTTTCGGAACATTGGTAAGAATAGTTGATTCCATAAATGCACCATCTCTATTTCCTCCTGTTATTAGCGTTGCTCCCGCTTCTACTGCTTCCTTGACCCACTCTTCAACCCTCATGGCATTTTTCTCATCAATCATTGCACTAAACTCAGTCTCTTCATGTTCAGGCTCTCCTAACTTAAGAGATTCAACTCCCTTTTTCATTGTTTTTAGAAATTCCTCATAGTGAGTTTCGTGAACAATGTATCGTTGCGTATGTATACAAACCTGTCCTTGATACGCAAAACCTCCCACGATACATCGAGGTAATGCCTCTCCAATGTTTGCTGATTCAGTAATAATTACAGCAGCATTACCTCCAAGCTCTAACACAACTTTTTTCTTACCTGCTTGCTCTTTCATCTTCCATCCAACAACCGGCGATCCTGTAAATGACAACAGGTTATACCGTGGATCAGTAACTAGCTTATTTCCTGTCTCTCTATCCATTGGCATAATTGAAACTGCACCCTTAGGCAAACTTGTTTCATCTATGATTTTTGCAAGTTCTAAACACGAAAGTGGAGTCGCAGACGCAGGCTTGAGCACAATAGGACACCCGGCTGCAATTGCAGGAGCAATTTTATGTGCAGCCAAGTTAAGTGGAAAATTAAATGGAGCAATACCAGCAACTAACCCTACAGGAGCTTGGCGTACAACACCCATTCGTCCTTTCCCTGCAGGTGTCCAGTCAAGCCTCATCACTTCTTCGCCAGGCATACGTTTTGCTTCCTCAGCAGCAGTAAGAAACGTTTGTACCGCTCTCTTAATTTCTCCATGTGCGTACACAAAAGGCTTACCCGCCTCCATTGCTAAAATTTTTCCTAACCTCTCAGAATCTTCGTCTAACCTATCAGATATGTGTCGTAAAATTTCATACCGCTCCTTACTTGTCATGTGTGCCATAGCTACTTGTACTTGCTGTGCGGCCACTGTCGCATCTTCGAAATCTTTCTCTGATGCCTTGTAAGTCTCGGCAAAAACCTTTCCTGTATGTGGATTAGACACTTCCAACTTTTCTTCTCCTGTTCTGAACTCTCCTGCTATGTACATGTTATAGGTATCCATAATTAATTAGTATTATTTTCGGCTTGTAATTCTTTTGTAAGCACAGCAATATGTTCACTGTCATCGATAGGCACATTAACTATATGCACACCACCCGCTGCAAATGCCTGTTCAAGGGTTGGGATCAGTGCATCAGCACTCTCTACGTTATGCCCTGTCGCACCATATGATTCTGCGTATTTCACAAAATCGGGATTACCAAAGTCTAACCCAAAATCGTCAAAATTATCAGCCTCTTGTTTCCATTTAATCATACCGTATGTACTATTGTTCAAAATCACCACCACAAGATCCAACCCTAAACGAACAGCTGTTTCTAACTCCTGTGAATTCATCATAAATCCACCATCTCCAACAACAGCAAGAACCTTTCGGTCTGGATGTACCATCTTTGCCATCATTGCGGATGGTAGTCCTGCACCCATTGTTGCTAGTGCATTATCAACCAGTACAGTATTCGGTGCCATTGCTTGATAGTTACGTGCAAACCACAACTTGTACATTCCATTATCAAGAGCAAGAATATCCTCCTTGTCCATTACCTTTCTAATATCAGCAACATATCGCTGTGGCTTTATTGGAAAACTTCCATCATCTGCCTTTTCCAAAATCTTTTCACGTACCAAATCACGAACTGCGTACAACCCTTCAAAATCCCAATTATATTTTTCTTCTCCAAGAGCTTCTTTGGTTTGCCATAATGCGTTCGCAATATCACCCACTACTTCCACATGCGGAAAATATACCTCGTCAATATCTGCAGGTTTGAAGTTGAGGTGCACTACCGTCTTTCCATCATCGTGTTTCATGAAGAATGGTGGTTTTTCAATAACATCATGTCCAATATTAATAATTAAGTCAGCAATATCTATTGCTCTATGCACATAGTCTGTCGCAGAAAGAGCTGCCGTTCCAATATATCCCGCGTGGGTTTCATCAATTACCCCCTTACCCATTTGAGTTGAAATAACAGGAATGCCCGTTTGTTCAACAAATTGTGTCAACATGTTTGAGACACGTTTTCTGTTTGCTCCTGTTCCCACAACAATGAGTGGGTGTTTCGCTTGCGCGAGTGCATCTATGAGCTCTGCAATGGCTTTTTGTTCAGCAATAGGTCTCCGTACTGGATGATCTTTCATTAATTGTGCTGTCGTATCTTCTCTGGCGATGTCTTCTGGTAATTCAATATGCACAGCTCCTGGTCGCTCTTGTTCTGCAATTCTAAATGCCTCGTGGAGCATTGTTGGGATTCTATTCCCATGAGTTATTTGCTCTGCGTACTTTGTCATTGGTTTCATCATTTGAACAATATCAACAATTTGAAATCGCCCTTGCTTACTAGACAAGATAGGTTTCTGCCCTGTGATCATCATCATAGGCATAGCCCCTAGCTGTGCGTATGCAGCTGAAGTTGCAAAGTTTGTTGCACCAGGGCCAAGTGTTGAAATACAAACTCCTGTCTTACCTGTTAGTCTTCCATATGTTGCAGCCATAAATCCCGCTGCCTGTTCATGCCTGGTAACAACTAGTTGAATATTTGATGTACGTAGTGATTCTAAGACATCCAAATTTTCTTCTCCCGGTATTCCAAAAACATATTCCACTCCCTGATTCTCTAATGCTCTTACAAATAAGTCTGATGCTTTCATAGTAATAATGATAAATAATAATGTAAAGTACTCTTTACATTTATAAATGTACCAGATAGGATTTTATTTTGCAAGGAATAAGAAAACATCTGAGAAAGTATCATAATGATTGGAATTCTTAGATGTCGAGGTTTTATAAATAAAAAGTTTGTGTAGGAAAATAGCCCAACTTGTTTTGCAAGTTGGGCTATTCAAAATTAATGATTAAGGCACAAATGCGGTTCTCACTTCATGATGTCCCCCGCCCACAAATAGTCTCATCATTTTTGCAAGGTGTACTAATCCACGCTCTGCCAACGATTCATCTTTATCACCAAAATGGAACGGCTTGTCGTGCAATGGATTATCATCGACGAATTTTACATCTGTAAATCTCTTAATCGTTCCATCTGGATTAAGGGCCCCAGCAAACCACTGGACCTGTCTCCCATCAATTTGAATTATTGAACTCCGACTTATGTCAGACATATGGTATCTCCTAAATAGCTTTAAATATATTAAAGCATATTTTATGAAATAATCAATTTACCCAAGCAACGCTAGTACAACTCCAAGTGCTGCAAATACCATCGACACAATCCAATAACGCATAACGACATTATGTGCTGGATACCCGAGTGCTTCAAAATGATGATGGATTGGTGCAACCAAGAAAATCTTTTTACCTCGAATCTTTTTTGAAAGTACCTGCATGATGGTCGTGAGTTCAGTCATAAATAAACAAAATGCAATGATTGGTAACAACAAGACAGTGTTTGTTATGAATGCCACTACTACTAATGCGTACGCTAGTGCTGTGTACCCTGACTCTCCCATATAAAATTTAGCTGGTGGAATATTAAACCAAAGAAAAGCCAAAATCGCCCCAACTAGAACAAAACAAAATGCTGCAATATCAGTCTGTCCCTGAGCGAACGCAATGAAACCATATGCCGCAAATACGATCGACATGATTCCTCCAGACAACCCATCAAGTCCGTCTATATTCGAAGTTGCAAACACAGCTACGAAAACAGCTACGAAAAACGGTACGAACAACATACCTAACTCTAACGGACCTAAGAATGGTACGTAAACCTCTGAAATACCTAATTTGGCGTGAAACCACCACGCACAGAACAATGCAAAAAATATTGTTGGTATAACTCGTGACATAATTGGTAAACCACCTGCCCATTTCCCTGAAACTTTGATCTGAGTAATATCATCTGCAAAACCTAAGGTAGCACCTCCAAAAAATGCAAACAGTGGTAACCACGTTTGTGATCGTGACAAAAAGTCAAAGTCCCCTGACGGACCACCTGATACCGCATAAGAAACTACCCAAAAAAATAGTGTAGTTAGTAATACTGAGAGTACAATTACCAACCCACCCATTCGTGGAGTATTTGTCTCTCTGTCTTTATGAAGCTCATTAAAAATCGGAGTCCCTCCCTGACCTCCAACTCCCTTAGCGTTCCCTGACTTCTTTTTCCAAACCTTAAACTTAAAAAGATATTTCAAAACGATTGGTGCGAGTAAAAATCCTAAGAAAAAAGAAATGAGCCATGGAAACAATATCTGTAATGCGGGTAGTTCAAACATGAGAATATTATAGCTTGTTTATAAATTTCTGTATAAAGTTTTTCTCTTTTCGCTTTTTGATAACCAATTCATCGATTTGATTAATCCGTCTCGCGTGACGCTCTGTACCCGAAAAACCTGTCTGAATCCACAGACGCACCACCTCTTCCAATACCTCTTCTGATACAAATCGTGCACCGATTGATAAGATGTTTGCGTTATTGTGCTCCTTTGACAAGGTCAGAATCTCTGTCTCACCACCATAATAGACTGTAGCTCGAACTCCTGGATACTTATTAGCCACTATTGCTTCTCCCTGTCCTGAACCACCAAAAATAATTGCTTTGCTTGTTGTGGGGTTGAGTGAAACAGCCTGAGCAGCTTTTGATATGTATAGAGGATAATCATCTACCGGATCGTGCGTAAATGAACCACAATCAATAATTTCATGTGTCTCGACATATTCCCTCTCCAACAAATCACGTACGATGTTCTTGTACGCAAACCCTGCGTGATCCGTTGCTAAATAGATTTTAGTTTTCATGAGCAAAGTATAGCAAAATATTACTGACCTCTACTCATCTCAACAAACCTTTTAAAATTCATCATACTGAGACTGAATATCCACATTATTGTGTTTGTTATGTATTGTAAGTTTTCCCGTGGATATCTATATCTTATCATTCATACATATCTCGTAGAGAGTGAGGGATTGATTCTATTGTTTGTGAATAAAAACTTTGTATCGTTCATGCTTCATTAACCTTTATTAATGAACAAAAAATTACAAGATTCGGCTAGGAGTCTCTAGACTCGCTGGCGCGCGTCTTGTGTACCGCCTCCGTCTTTCGAATCCCTCACTCTCCTCCTAAATACAACAAAAGCCAGAGCATGCGCTCTGACTTTTGGTATTTTGCGGAGAGTGAGGGATTCGAACCCTCGAGACTCTTGCGAGCCTAACGCCTTAGCAGGGCGCCCCATTCAACCACTCTGGCAACTCTCCGTGTTCGGAAAGGATACCACACCACCACTCTTTTTTCTATATTAAAATACGCTACAATGATTAATAATGAAAAAGTTACTTATATTCTTACTAATTGTTGGAGGGATTGTGGTCTCTCTCAATAAAGAAAAATATCAAACACTTGCACATGAAAAAGTAGACTTATTTATTCCCCAACATATTCAAGATATCTCATATTCAATCTGGAGCACAGTAAGCACCCAATACAGCACGTTTGAAAATCGAGCGGACATATGGAGGACAGAAGTAAAAACATGGAGTATTAATGAGTCTCTTGCACTCATTGGAGAGATATCTGGTACAGACACTATTTCAAACACCGAATCAACCTCACCAATCCTTAGTAATAGCACGGTAGTATTTTCAACATCAAGCACTGGACTTCAAAAACTTTATGCCGTCTTTCTGTTCTTTGTCACTATGTTGTTCTGGAACTTTAAAGTATTTGCAGTGTGGGTATGTATTCTTTTCTATATTATTATTAAAAAATTAAAAGCACAGTTCTTCCCAAAACGAAAAAAGTCATTCTTTGACAAAATCAATGATAATGTAAAAAGAGAAATGGATGCTGACTGGCAATAAAACAACTACTGCACTTCCCACCCTTGTTTTGTCTCCCGCACCATTCCTTCCTTATGAAGCTCTTCTAGTAGAGTAAGTATGTCACTTTTCTTTTTACCTAAAGAAGCGGTGATAATTTCTTTAGTGGTAACTGTCTTTTTTTCTAAAATAAACTTTAGTATTCCGGAACGCAACTGCCTCCTGGATCCTTCAAACCTAGACTGTTTTGTATACGTCTTACTTTTCTTGTTTAAATTCCCAACCTCTTTTTTCAAATGACTTCCATAGTCCATAAGGGCCCAATTCCATTCTCGTGGATTTGTATATGCTTTTGTGCCTTGTGTGTAACAGGCTGTAAGTATTTCTTCAATTTCCTTTTCTGATACCTCTTGTTTGTTTTTAAAAAAATGATAAATCACTACTGTCCGAATGTTGGTCTCTACCAAAACACTCGGCTTATTAAACGAAAATGCCTCAATTGCTGCTTGAGTATATGGACCGATGCCGGGGAGCGACCGCAGGTCGCTCCCTTCTATTGGAAACACGCCGTTAAAATCTGTCATCACTTTTTTTG
>CALLVB010000027.1 GCA_938010795.1 Minisyncoccota bacterium | reverse complement strand
AGAGAAAGTAGGACCCATGGTTTCAACAAGTTGTAACAAATCAGGGAAACCGGTCCTGTTAACACCTCAAGAGGCTCAGAGAGAATTTGGCGAACAGATTGATTATTATCTTGAAGTATCAGAAAATATAATTAACCAATCTTCAACACTTATTAAAATAATTAGATAACTATGTACGCAGTAATATTAGCCGGTGGAAAAGGAACACGAATGGGAGATCTTACAAAAGATACCCCCAAACCTCTTGTAAGAATACAAGACAAACCAATCATGCAATATACCTTAGACAGCTTGCCAGGGAGTATTACAGATGTGGTTTTGATCGTGGGATACTTGGGTGATCAAATTGAGAAATATTTTGGTGATACATATGAAGGAAAGAAACTACACTATGTTTCTCAGGGAGAACAAAAGGGTACAGACCATGCGTTACGTACTGCACAGCATTTATTACAAGACGAAGAAAAGTTTCTGGTTGTAATGGGTGATGATTTATATAAACCACAAGACTTACAAAAACTGATCCGATACCCATATTCAGTATTGGCCTACTATTCATTTGCTGCAAAAAACTTTGGTTTAGTGGGAGTTGATGAGAATGATAATTTTGAAAGTATTATAGAAAAATCACAAAATCATTCAGAGGGATTAGTAAACGCAGCTGCCTATGTACTCGGCCCTGAGTATTTTGATACACCTTGTGTAAAGTTAGATGATGGAGAACATGCACTGCCACATACATTATTAACTATGTATAAGGAACATCCTGCGCGTGTTGTGCATGCGCTTGATTGGCAACCTGTTGGAAACCCAGAGCAGCTCGCAGAAGCAGCAGAGCGTATTGCAGAATTTCTTTAATTTATATGCTATGCTTACCTCTGAACGGTGTTTCTATTTCGATCGGAAAAACGGGTATCAACTTAGTTTGAGGAAAGAAGGGTAAGAGCGTTCACATTACATATAGTTAATAAAAAATATGGCTAATAAATTATTTATCGGTAACCTAGCATGGGAAACTGGTGCAGAAGATTTAAAAGAACACTTTTCTCAATTCGGAGAAGTTGTTGATGCATTCGTTGCAACAGACAAATTCTCAGGACGATCACGAGGATTCGGATTCGTAACATTTGCTGATGAATCATCAGTTGCTCCCGCAAAGGAACTACACGGAACTGAGTTCAACGGACGAGATCTAGTAGTAGATGATGCACAAGAAAAACCACAAGACTAATATCTTTAGTGGAATAAGAAATAAAAAGCGACGGCTCTGCCGTCGCTTTTTGTTATACTCACCATCATGAAGATATCTATTATAACCATCGGTACTCCACATCTTAACTTTGCTAAAGAGGGAATCACAGAGTATATGAAGCGAACGCAAGGTTTCTCAAAAACACAACTCATTCACATCAAGGAAGGTAAAGATCAAGACAAAAAAATTCTTAAAGCAGTGGGAAGTTCATTTTGTGTTTTATTAGATGAGCAGGGCAAGACATATTCGTCTCAAGAGTTTGCTAGTGTACTGGAAAAGAAAAAGAATGAATCTACCAAAGAGATATCATTTGTTATTGGAGGACCAGATGGACACACGGGTGCTGTTTATGAGCGGGGGGATATGATGATGTCACTCAGTAGACTTACGCTTCCGCATGATATGGCCCTTTTGTTTTTTACCGAGACGTTGTATAGGTCACTCTCGATTATTGATGGTCATCCGTATCACCGAGAATGATAACAACAATTTCTTGAGCATGCGTGTGGGGAGTATAATGCTGAGCGTTTGAAATAATATGTGTATCAAAAGTCGTATCTGTGAGATGTAGTTCTTTTGGCAAGAACGGATCATGTTCTCCCCAGATTCCTATAACCTCACCTTGATACTCTTGGAGTATTTTTTTGTTCTCTTTAATAACAGTATGTAATGTTGAAAAGTTATTAAAAAAGGATCTCACATGATTTTTATTTTCTGGTATGAAATTTATGTGCAGATCAGTTGTTTCAAGACCTCCTTGGATGAATGTTTGTTTAGTGACAAAATCACCAATAAACGTATTTGAGTAGAGAATATTAACAAGCAGTGCACCAAAACTATTTTGTGGAAATTGAGGGTTAAAATCTGTGATAATAGTATCCAATAAGACTACTCGATTAATTTCAGTTCGATCCTGTAATAACTGCATCCCAACAAGACCACCACGATCATGGACAACAAGTGTTACGTTATCAAATTTGAACTCATCAAGTAACGAATGTACGTAGTCAACGTCTGCATTAATAGAATCACCTTGAAGTTCGGGAGCTAGAACTCGTATATCTTTTTGCTCTAATTCTAAGATGAGCTTGTCGTAGACATGACGGGTTCCAGGAATTCCATGAAGCAATACATATGTTGATGTACCTGACTTAGAAAGATAGTAATTATTTGATGGAGGGTTCTGTTTATTCGAATTATAAATATACGTAAGTAGTATAAAAAATAAAAATAATACAAGGCAGATAGGTAGAAGCATATTATTCATACTAAATTTGGTTTAATGGTTTCTGTCAATAAGGATAAGTAGTTGCTTATCTTTGATATACATATAGTACACTAAATAATGAGTTGATTACATGTTCGCTCATTTATAAAATAGAATTTAAACTATGAAAACATTATTACAAAGCCTATTGCTGGCTCTCCTGATTGGAACAGGTTCGCTTGCGTATGCCGAATCAAATACAGCTGTACATATTCATGAAGAAATTGAGGAAATTGATGCTGAGCCGTACAAGTCAATTGAGGGTAAGTGGGAAGTAGAAATAGAATTTGAGAATCCATGGAATCATGAGGATGAGCACAAGTTTTACGTCTACGAGATTGACTCATATGATGAGTTAGCAGGAGAAATATCTGATCATCTGGGGAATGAATTTGGGTACGTTATTGATAAAAGTGAAGTAAAAGAATTTATTGATTTAAGTTGTGAAGAGCATGGAGAGGTATTTAATTTAACATATCAGTGTGAAGATGATGAGCACGAAGACGAAGAGTTAGAGATTGAAGCTGAGAGATATAAATCAATAGATGGAAAGTGGAAGATTGAGGCTGAATACAACGACAAGGAAGTTACTTTCTATGTTTACAATATTGATAACGAAGAGGAATTAATTTCAGAGGTTACTGAAGGTCTAGAAGATAAGTTTGGTATTTCAATTTCAGACGAAGAGGTAAAAGGAGTACTAGAGATTGAAGATGACTTCGATGAAGATGAGGATGACGTGAAAAAAGAAGAGAAGGAAGATAAAGAAGAGAAGACAGAGAAAACTGACAAAGTATCTGATTCCGAAAAGGACGAACTGATAAGATTATTGATAATTGCACTTATTACAATCCTGGCACAAAGTGAAAATGGATCAGATATCGACTTATCGGTACGATTAGAGAATCTATAAAATCTATATTTCTTTAGATAAAAAACAGCATCAGTGCTGTTTTTTATTATCTCGGGAACGAGTAGGGTGATATAATGTAATTATGAATTTTGAATTTCCAAAAGATATATTTACTAGAAATGAAAACCAAGCGACACCAAGTCCAGCTATTGAAAAGAAAAAATTTTCACTACTTAAGAATGGTGTGTTGTATGAAAAGAAAAAGTTAGATATTGATGGAGAGTACGGTGAGAATATGGATATGTACCAAAGAATCACTCTGACGCCAAGTGCACCTAAAAATGATGTGGTATTTTTTTCTGGGTTTACCAATAGGGCTGGAACTATTATTGATGAATTAAGTATCATTGCAGATGAGACTTCGTCACGCATACATGGATTAGATGAATTGCCCGGTGAAGAGATCGGGACTAGATTATATGAACATGAGGAGAAGTATGCGCAATATGGAGAGCAGGTTCGAAAGGCAATTACGGTCGCTGAGTTTGCACGATTTGATGGTATTAAAAATATTGATGTAATTGCTCATTCACAAGGGGCGATAGAGTCACTAATAATGGCTGATATTAATCCTGGTATGGTTAAAAATATTGTCTTGGTTAATCCTGCTGGAATTATTCCCATGAGTGAAAAAGAACTTTCATACAACGGCATTAAGGAGTTTGCTTCATCCATGGGTAAGAAAGGAGGTGTTCCAGTATATGAAAAAGCAATTGATGTAGTGAGTAATTACAAGATGCTCGAAGACTCTAGGTTGGGTATTTCAGAATTTTCAAAGAATGAAGATATGGTAGAAATTATCCAAAGGGTGCGAGCACAAGGAACAAAAGTTTCAATCATCATGACTGATAATGATAAATTGTTTAATATTACTAAAATGAGAGAGGAATTTACTAAAGAACCAGGTTCAATCTTAGATGATAAGCTTGATAATTACGCGATATTAGCTGGAAATCACGGTAGTATGTTTGATAAGGATAATCTACAGTACATCATCAGTATGCTCAAAAGTAGTCGAGGAGAGATGCATGATTCTAGTCCGGAAAAAGGCGTTACTGGTGAGACCATAATAGATTCTTACTATGGATAAAAAAGATAATTTAATTTGGATTGATTGTGAATTTACAGGTATTACATATCAAGATCATACAATCATTGAAATAGCTGCTGTTGTTACAGATAAGGAACTCGCTGTTCTGGGAGATCCTGTACATATAGTTATTAATCAACCACAAGATGTACTTGATAATGCCAGTGAGTGGGTTAAAGAGCACATTCCACAAGTCTTAGAGGCGTCATCTACAAGTGAGATAAGTATTGAACAAGCAGAACAAGAGGTGCTTACATATCTCAAAACTCATACAGAAGAGGGAACTGCACCTTTGTGTGGTAATTCAATTGGTTCAGATAGGCACATGTTGTATTACAGGATGCCTGAATTAGAGAAATGGTGCGATTATAGAAATATCGATGTATCAACCTTAAAAGAGCTCTCAAAGCGTTGGAAGCCTGAAGTGGAAGCATCAGTGAAGAAGAAGCAAACTCACAGAGCATTAGATGATATTTTAGAGTCGATAGAGGAACTCAAGATCTATAAAGAAAATTTTTTACAAAAATAATACGCCTCCAGTTTGGAAGCGTATTTTTTTATGCAATATCTGGAATGATAAGGTCAACACGGTGGTGAAAATCCATCAGATACGCAAGCATGGCGTATTCCTTAGATACAAATCTAGCAAGGTCTAGGTAATTTTTTGGTATAGCTATATCTTGCGTATCATCTTTAGTGAGGAAATCAACAATTTCATTAAACTCACCATGAATTAATTCCAGTAAAACTTCATCGACTCTATTGGAATTACTTGAGTTAAGTATTCCCTCAACTTCGTACGATCCATTTTCAAGCACAAGTTCACGCTTCGTCGTTGTGTAGTACAAACAGTAGTTGGTCACCACGTTTTCCATGTAAGCTCGAATATGTTGAGCGATTCTGTGAGTTGCTGGATGCTTGCATGTAGCAATCTCAGATATTGATAGCGCTAAATCAACGGTAGTAAATGATGAGGCAATTTCAAGCCCAACTCTGTAGTCTGAATTATTAGAGGACATAACTTCTCCTTGTTCCTCAATTCATTATCTAATATACGTTTCGATGTGTAAAGGTTGTTTTTACTCTCCGATAAAACCGTGAGACTGACTGTTCCAGAGTTCAGCGTAGGTGCCATTTTGAGTAACTAGATCTTTGTGCGAACCTTGTTCAATAATTTTCCCATGTTCAAAGACTAAGATTCGATCCATTTTTACAATAGTTGAGAGTCTATGAGCAATCACTAATGTTGTCCTATTCTTTGAAAGACGATCAAATGCACTTTGGATCTCTTGTTCTGCGATAGAGTCTAGAGCACTCGTTGCCTCATCTAAGAGTAGAATAGGAGCATCCTTGAGCATCGCTCTAGCAATTGCTACACGTTGTCGTTCACCACCAGAGAGCTTAATTCCACGTTCACCCACGAGAGTATCGTATCCATCGGGTAGGGAGGTGATAAAGGTATGCGCATGGGCGTCCTTTGCTGCTTGGATAATTTCTTCCTCAGTTGCATCAGGTTTACCGTATGCAATATTCTCACGCAGTGTTCTGTGAAAGAGAATTGGATCTTGTGGTACATAGGCAATCACAGAACGCAGGTCGTCTTGTGTGATGTTTCTGATGTCTTGTCCATCGATGGTAATTGAACCTTTTTGAATATCGACGAATCGCAAGAGAAGTTTCGTGATGGTTGTCTTACCAGCTCCAGAGTGACCAACAAGCGCAACTTGTTCACCTGATTTAATGTTGAGATGTAATCCATCAAATACTGGAGGGTTATCTTCGTATCCAAAAGTAACATCATCAAATTTAATCAAGCCATTTTTTGTCTTAAGTACCTCGGGGTTATCTGGGTCCTCAATGTCTATTGTTTGTTCAAATATATCTATCATCTCTTTTGCATCAGCAAATGCAGTTATTGTTCGTCGCATATTCCTCCCAAGGTTCCACATCCTCATGAAGATTCTTCCCACATATACTTGGACAATAATTACTGTTCCAAGAGTGATGAGTCCCTGGTTCCATAAAATAACCGCGGCAACTAATCCTCCAATCTGTAATGCTTGTATGAAGACAGCTTGGTACAGAAAAACCCAGTTTCCAAAATACCACGCCTTATCTCTAGATTTTCTCTCAGCATAGGTCGTAGACTTCATGTTCTCATATTCAAACTTCAGTGATGAAAACATCTTTGTGTTTATTATGTTGGTGATGATGTCAGCAATAAAACCAGTTGTCTTTGACTTATTTGCAGCTTTTACGACATCAAGCTTCATTTGTTTCTTTAAAAACAGAAGAGTGCATCCAATATATACAATGACCCAAAATAGAAATATAAAACCAAGAAGAGGGTATAGATAAAAGAGCACTGATATCGTTGCTGTTAATTGGACTATTGTTCCAAATAAACCAAAAATACTAATATCATGTAATGTTTCAAAAGAGCTCGTATATCTTCCGAATTTCGAAACAAGTGAGCCTGAAAAATTATTCGCAAAAAAATTCTGAGAATGGTTTCCTAGTTTCAAGAACGCATCATCCTCCACGTCTTTTATCATCTTACTTTGAACGTGAACCATCGAGAAATCAAACAGCCTAAACCCAATTTGTTCTACCATAAAAGCAAGAACCCAAAGTACAATAAGACCTACCAGCACCTCAGGTACACCAAATGTCCCTGTTGGGCTTGCTGCTTCAAGACCATCAACAATATTTTTATAGGCAAGAGGTGTCAAGATATCTGTTGCAATGATTGCTATAAACATTCCTACATATGGTAGGGAATTTAAATACGGATATTTCTTGAATATAGGTCCATAATATTTCCAAAGTAGAGATAATTTCATTACGGCATTTTAACATACGTGTTAAAATGCCCTGATAAGTACAAACATGTCTACATTTAACCTAGAGAGTAAATACGAACCATCAGGTGACCAAGGAGAGGCAATTGCATCATTGGTTGAGGGTATTAAAAAGGGTCATCACGAACAGACCCTTTTTGGTGCAACAGGGACTGGTAAAACGTTTACCATGGCAAATATCATTAAGGAGACAGGAAAGGCTACGTTAGTAATTGCACATAATAAAACACTCGCAGCTCAACTGGCTCAAGAGTTTAAAACATACTTTCCATCTCACGCAGTACATTATTTTGTTTCATACTACGATTATTACCAGCCAGAAGCATTTGTAGTTGCCTCAAGCACGTTTATTGAAAAAGAGGTTTCAATTAATAAAGAAATCGATATGTTGCGTCATGCGTCAACACAGTCACTGCTGACACGTGATGATGTGATCATTGTTGCTTCTGTGTCGTGTATCTATGGTTTAGGTTCACCTGAAGAGTATAAAAAGGTTCATAAGCACATTAAAGTAGGAGAGAAAATAAACAGAACAGAATTTTTAAAGAGCTTGATAAACATCTTTTATGAACGAACCTCAGCTGATCTCGAGCCAGGTAAGTTTAGAGTAGTTGGTCCAACCATAGAAATTATGCCAATCCACGAGGACTATATCTTCAGGCTGGAATTGCTTGGTGGTGGTGTTTCAAAAATTTTAGTATTAGATGCTGTCACCAGGACTGTCAGCGAAGAAATTGAAGAATTCTTTTTGTTTCCTGCAAAACATTTCGTTACTTCACCAGAACGACTAGAGCAAGCCATTAAAGATATTGAGGCTGAACTCAAAGAAAGACTCAAGGAACTTAATGATGCAGAGATGTTACTTGAGGCGCAACGATTAGACAGGCGGACTCGATATGATTTAGCAATGATTAAAGAAATTGGTTATTGTGGTGGCGTGGAGAATTACTCAAGACACCTTTCTGATCAACAAGCAGGGGAGCCACCCAATACATTGCTTTCGTATTTTCCTCACGATAAAGATGGTAATCCAGAGTTTTTAACGTTCATTGATGAGTCACATATGACAATACCGCAACTTAAAGGAATGTATAACGGTGATCAGGCACGTAAGACCAACCTGGTTGATCATGGGTTCCGTCTTCCCTCAGCAAAAGATAATAGGCCGTTACAGTTCCATGAGTTTCAAGAACGTGCAGGGCAAACTATCTATGTCTCAGCCACACCCGGAAAACATGAATATGAGTTTTCAGAAAATATTGCAGAACAAATTATTAGACCAACTGGGCTGCTTGATCCACAAATAATCGTTAAACCGATTATAGAAACAGATGAATATCCAGGACAAGTGTTTGACTTTATCGAAGAAGCAGAAAAAGTTATTGCAGGTGGCGGACGAGTAATGGCAACAACCCTTACTAAAAAAATGTCAGAAGATTTATCTGAGTTCTTTAAAGACAAAGGAATGAGATCAGTGTATTTGCACTCAGAGATTCTTACACTTGAGCGAATTGAAATTATTTCAGACTTTAGGCGTGGTAAATATGACATCTTGGTTGGTGTTAACTTGCTGCGTGAAGGTTTAGATATGCCAGAGATTGAGTTGATTGGTATTTTGGATGCAGACAAACAAGGATTTTTGCGTTCAGAGACTGCCCTTATCCAAACTATTGGACGAGCTGCCCGTAATGCAAACGGTAGAGTGTTTTTGTATGCGGATGTAATCACAGAATCAATGCAAGCAGCAATTAATGAAACAGATCGTCGTCGTTCAATTCAAGAGGCATATAATAAAAAACACGGAATTACTCCTCAGACAATCATTAAGAACATCAAAGATATTTCACAAGAAATAGAGTCCAAACATCAAAAAGCAGTAGAGCAATCATTAACAACTGAACTTGTAGAATTTGAGAAAAATCCAAAGAAGTTTATTAAAGGGAAAGAGAAGGCGATGAATGAGGCTGTTGCTGAACTTGATTTTGAAACAGCTGCACTGATTCGTGATGAACTATTAGTGCTTAAAAAGAGATTAGAAGGGTAATGTGGTGAGCTATAGCGTTCACCAGGTTTCGATAAAATAACACAAGATACAGCAGTATGTCCTATATACCCTATGATATAATTAAAAAAAGGTGAAAATCTTTGTCATTATTAGTGTTGTAAAGACAATATATGAGAAATCTTAAGGTACATTTTACGGATATTATGGATGAGCAAGATGCTCAGTCATATGCTGAGAAGAAATTAACTCCTCTTGAGAAGTTTGTTAAAAGAGATATTGAATCAGTTAAGTGGAACTTGCGTTTATCAAGAAATGAACAGGGAACCACAGCTCATTCTTTTACCGCAGAGGCAAGTCTACATAGTGCTAAAAAGAATTTTGGAGCAACCGCTGAAGCTGAGTCACTCTATGCTGCAATCGATGAACTCAAGGATGAGCTTCAGAAAAAGATGTCTAGATTTAAGGGTAAGAGAATTTCGTTATTAAAAAAAGGCGGAAGGAAAGCAAAAGAGTTATTACGAAGAGGTAAGTAGATACTATATGAAATTAATCACAAAACATTTATGGAAGATCATTCTGGTACTGGTTGTTATCACACTGGGATCATATATGTATTTTCAAAATAATAATACAGGCGCGCAACAAACACAGATAGCAGAACAAACAACAGTAATTAATAAAGAACTTATGGAAGCACAAGAACAAGGGAAGAAATTTTTAGCAGAGAACGGAAAACGAGAAGGGGTAATCACAACAGAATCAGGACTGCAGTATGAGGTGCTTGTAGCCAAAACAGAAGGGGATTCACCTGTTGCTACCTCAACAGTAAACGTACATTACCACGGAACAACTATTGACGGCCAAGTATTTGATTCATCTGTAGAAAGAGGAATGCCTATCTCATTTGGTCTTAATCAGGTGATTGCGGGGTGGACAGAAGGACTACAGTACATGAAGGTTGGTGAAAAATTTAAATTTTTTATCCCAGAAGATATTGCATACGGTGATTACTCACCCTCACCTGCAATCCCAGCTGGATCAACGTTGATTTTTGAAGTTGAATTATTCGAAGTTAATTAATCTATATATGGATACTAATGAGGTTGAGATCAGGATGGAGACTAAGCAAGAGAATTATGAAGTAATTGATGGCAAGAAGGTACATACATTTTACGGACACCCAAGTGCATGGGAGAGAATTGGTGCACATTTATTGACAGGAATTATTACTGGAATACCATATCTTGGATTTTTGTTTTTCATCTTTCACGCTATTTCATACTTGGGATACGGTAAAGGTATTGGGTATTCGATCCTTGGTTATCGAGTAATTGATGAGAAGACAGCTGAAAAACCAGGTGGAGGAAGGTTGTTCGTACGAGGTTTTTATAAGTACTGTTTTTTCTGGTTAGCATGGTTAATCGCCGTGACACTCTTTGTTACAGGAATGGCAACGGAGTTATGGGTGTTACCAGTAATTGCTCTCGTGCTAGTTTCTGTAGTTGTTTTGGTAGTAGCAATAATTTACTTGAGGAAAATAGCAACAACACCTAAGAAACAAGCTCCACATGATTCATGGACAAAGACCATAGTAGTAAAAGAACGTCCAGGAGATACTTCAACAGGAGCTATGATTGCTGTGATTATCGGTATGGTTATCGTGGGTATAGCAGTAGTAGGTATTCTTAGTGCTGTTGTATTAACGTCTCTTTCTGGGGCGCGAGAGCTTGCACAAGACTCACAAGTGACAGCTGATGTTCAACAGATTGCCCTTGCTCTTGAGATTGAAAGGAACGCAGAGACCGGTGAGTACGCATCAGGAGCTTTTATTCCAGCAGAATTACGTACGCTGGTTGGTGAGATCAATCCTGATATTAGGTGGATAGATAACTCTCAAGATCCGTCTAAGTACTGTGTATATGCAGAACTGAGTGATGACATTGATAGTTATTATGTTGCTTCCCAAGATGGATCAGGATATGAGGTCTTTGAACCAGAAAGTCTCAACGAGTGTTATGACCCGAGTTATGACGAATTTAATTTTGGTGATGACTTTGGTTTTGATGATGATTATGACAACATCGACTTTGACAG
>CALLVB010000026.1 GCA_938010795.1 Minisyncoccota bacterium | reverse complement strand
ATTTATAAGTTAATAGATTAGATATGAAAAAATCGAACACAACAATGAGAACCAGAATTAATGCAGATAAGGCAAATCATCAGCAATTTATAGATATAGAAGATTTAGTATCAAAAATGATTGGAACAGGTGAACAACACTGGGAAATTCAGTCTTTACTTGGCTCACTTGAATCAGACGTGGATTGGCTTAAAAGAGAATTAACTAAGTTTTATAATGACTAAACAAAAACTATACAACGACATAAGAGACAAATACAACGAGATGTTCAATGCTCATTTATTTACTCCACATGAAAAATGCGAGATGGAGTGCACTTCAATTCCAGATAGGGATAGGAACTGTTCTAGGTGTGCGATGAAATCATGCTACTCATTTGATGAACGAAATCCAAGTATCAACGCACAGATGGTTTTGAGGATGTTGGGGGACTATAGTATTACAAGGGATAGTAAAACGGATAAATTATATATAGTCACGGAAGAAGATAAACCTGGTAAATGGATTAGTTTAAAACTCTCCCTCCCCTCAATCGAACATGAGTCAGAGGAAACATTAACAGCATTACATAAGATATTATGCGAAAACCAAGTGAAAGAATAGAGGAAGTCGTGTGGGTTAAGATGGGTCGAGAAATAAGACTAGACGTACCACGTGCACTTGAGAAAGTTGGAGAAATACTAGATGAATTAATACTAGATCATGACAAAAGAATAAAATAATAAACCATGGACATCACAACCCTACACAGCCCGTCATCAGAAGATTCACTACTCGGAACCCTTCTATCCAAACCGGCACTATACATTCAAACAATCGGGAAGATAACCCCCGCGCATTTTCATAATGAATTAAATAGAAAGATATGGGTGGCGATGGTTGACACGTATTCAAAGTCTGAGGAGTTTGATATCATATCAATTGAGCAAGCCATTAAAGATAAGGATAAGAATGTGGATACAACTAGGCTCTATGGTCTCGTTGGAGGTTACCACTCATCCGCCGGGCTAGATAATTATATGGATACTTTAGAAGATAAGTATCGCCGGCGTGAGATGTATGAGATTGCATTGGGGATAACTAATACAACTGTTGAGGTTGATATTGCAGTTGATCAGATAGTACATGACTCATTAGAGAAGATAACGAATGTTATTACATCAGATGAAGACAATACATTTGCCAACACTATCTACGAAATCGAAGAAAAGATTGATGAGTTCCTTGAATCAGGTGATGAGTTTCTCGGTATGAGTACAGGCATCCATTCACTAGACAAGATGTTAGATGGTATTCAGGGCGGGCAGTTCATTGGGTTTGCTGCCTATACCTCACAGGGTAAGACATGGGATGCGTTGAATATTGCGTACAATCTCATTGAGCAAGGGAAGAAGGTTTGTTTTATCACCCTGGAAAACTCTAAGGCACAGGTACTAACGCGTCTTGCTTCAATACACACAGGCATCAGTGATATAAAAATAAAGAAGGGGAGGATGACGGACCTTGAACGCCTTGATGTCCGTGAGTATATGATGAAGGTTGTTGCCTCCGGGTCAACTGTATACACCTCTAACAATTGGAATGATATTAAGAATGCGATTACAAAAGAATCAGTGGTTAATAAACCAGATATGTTTATCCTTGACTATCTTCAAATCATTACCGGCGATAAGGAACCAGTTAGATTACTTGAAGATATATCAGGTTACCTACAAAACACACTCATCTCTATTGGTATCCCAATGTTGGCGTTGTCACAAATAAGTAATGCAACAGCTAACGGTGCAACCAAAGAGGAGGTACTAAAATTTAAAGGGTCAGGTGCAGTGGGGGCATCAGTGAGTACTGCAATCTTTAAGAAGTCATTACATGACCGGGAAGAGATTGAGTTGCGGCGACAAGAAGGAGTGCCGTTAGAGTCATGGTGGATTGTGGAAAAGAATAGGGATGGGGATTACACAGGCCGAATTAAAACTTACTTCCATCCTTGGTCTCATAAGCTTTGGGGTGAGAAGGAGTTTGCAGAACAGTATGGGATAGATAGGTACTTGAAGCAAGTTGAGGCGTTGCCTATTGTTGCAGGTGAGCCTACGTTAGCAGAGATTTTTAGTGAGACCGATGTATAATTAAATTTTATGTTATCTAATAAACATTTATAACCAAAGTTATCCACAGTTACCTGTGGTTTTCTTGTGGAAAAAGTATGGTACAATCTAATAGTTGAATAAAAATATGTAGATAAAACTACACAACAATTATTAAATAAATAAAACCATATGGGAATTATTAAAATGAAAGGAGCAAATATGAAATACTTTTCTTACAAACAAGGGTACTGGTTTGATAAATCAGTAACCGAGGGACCAGACTTTTCTACCAAGACTTTGAAAGATAAGGCTGGGGAAGACGTTGAAGTCTCAGGACAATTTGAAACTGCAATTGGTGGTTCTGTTACAGCTCTTAATATTAAAGATGTGGAAGCAGGTGGATCAAAGTTTTCTGTGTTGGAAGTTGACATCGATGGCACTGAACGTCTATCAATGGGAACATCATCCCCTGCTGCTCACGCGGTAATGGAGACATTTGAAAACCTAGACTTCTCTAAGGATGTAGTACTAACTGCATGGACAGACAAGGCAGGATACAATAAGCTATCTATCAAACAAGATGGAGAGCATGTTAAGAATTCATTCATTGAATTTACAGAGAATGAAGATGGGTCTTACACAGTTAATCACAAAAACGGTTATCCAGAACGACTTGGAAAGGATGCAAGTAAATCTGAAAAGGCTATTGCTAAGATTCAACTTCAAGAATTTTTGGAGAATCACTTTAACACCAATATTAAAAACAAAGTTACACCACGGGAAGTGGAGGTGCAAGATACAACTGCTTCTGATGAACCAGAGGATGACTTTGAAGCATCACTAAGGGCTGCGGCCGAAGAGATGTAATGAAGGTACGATATGAAGCGACTATACCTACGGGTACATATGCTAATATCCGGCCGGTAGTTGAGTTTGAT
>CALLVB010000025.1 GCA_938010795.1 Minisyncoccota bacterium | reverse complement strand
GGAGTCGTTAGATTCCATGGCCATAAAATCTGTGGTGCGTGTACTGTTTGATATCGTTTTACCGCTTCGATATCATCTGAGTTGTAAATACCATCTACTGATAGATCTTCTCCATATGCTTCATTGAGGAATACTTGTAATTTCTTTACCTCTTCTGGATCGTTATTAATACTATTTGGGAATACATATCCTCTCATGTACCGAGTACATACTTCTCCCTTAAATTCTTCTGGAACGTTTGGTTCTGCTCCTCCTAACAGATTGCGTAAAGTTGAATCTCCGTTAACTTCTCCCGTTGGTTCATTTGAAGTGAGTTCCTCTATTGGTTTAGTTGGCTCTTCAGACTCTTCCTCATCATATTCACATTTGGATGGTGATGAGATACCTACTGGATTGTAGTTTGAAGCTTCTTTATCTTTACATACTCTATTATTTGATGAGCCTCCTCCTCCGTTTCCGCCTCCGCCTGAACTTGGGATAACAACCGCTGGACCTGATGGGTCATTAATGATTCCATCTACTACTCCATCTTCGTCTGTTAATGGGTCTCCATCAGTTACGGTAAAGGAGGCTGTGGTTACTGTGGTTGTTCCAAGCGTTGATGTGGCATATGTCACGAGAGATGAAATATCAGAGTATACCGCTCCGGTTGAATCAAATTTTCTCCACTCCCAATTTGAAGTGTCATACTCTTGTCCGTAGTAGATTTTTACATCAGCTGAGTCTCCCGGATTTGTACACTGTACCTGGAAGTCTACGAGTCCAACTGGATAATCATGTCCAGGATCTTGTGCCGCAAGCACACCCTCTGCTAGTACTGCGTTTTGAGTAATGAAGGTACAAGCACCTGACACTTCAAGTGTTGTATATTCTCCCGTTAGCGTATTTGGAACTCCTGAGACATCACCTTGCTCTGAATCTTGTGTTCCATCACCATTTCCATCACCTCCATTATTCCCTGCCTCTTCTGTTATTGATGGATTTCCATCGCCATCCTCATCAAATTCCAAAGTAGTAGAGACTGAATCAGAGGTATTTCCTGCCGGATCAGTTTGTGTTGCTGTGAGTGTGAGAGTTGAAACTCCTGGATTGATAGTAACTGGAACAGAATAAGTTCCTGCCGTTATACATGTAGTATCAGTCGGACTCGGTGTGATGTCTGGTGAGTTGATATGTACCGTTGCTCCCGGTTCACACATTCCCGTTACTGTTGTTGGTGAAGTAACCACCGATCCGTCGGTTGGTGAATCAATTGTTGGATTGGCTGGAAGTGCAATATCATATTCCATCACATTATCTGTTGAAGTAGATACGTTATTTGGATTTCCCGTCACATCATTTATACCACCGACTGGAATGTTAAGAATTACATTTCCGTTTCCTGTTGCTGTTGCTGTTACCTCAAATGTCGTTCCGTCCATTGGTGCAACTTGACTGATCCCGGTGATAGCTACCCCTGGCGCAGTAGAACTTGCTGATGAAATATCAGCAATTGTAAATGTTGAGGTCACAATCGGCTCTGAGAATACTATCGTAAAGGTCAGTGGCAGAACACTTGTTGGGTCTGCTTGTCCTGACTTTTGATTAATGGTCACGTCCGCCCCTGCAGTATCGTCTGTTGCAAGTGTAAAGACTTGTCCGTCTTCAAGTGTAATTGCTGCTGGGTTAAACCACATTCCAGATGCCCCTTCGGTAAGCAGGATCGGTGTTTCATCACTAAAGTCTCCGTCATCATCCGTATCAGAAATAAAGTAGTAATCTGATGTTGCTGAGAGCTCTTCGATGTCAAATCCAGCATATTCAACATTGAATTGGAAGTGTAGATCTTGATCTCCTCCTGTGATTTGTGGGTACCATCGCCGGTCTAACATTTCATATCCTGTTGGTGCCCCAAGTGAGCTGAGTGTTTCGGCTCCATCGTCATTACCAATAACCACAAACGCTGGATCACCAGAAAGTGAAGTTCTCACTGTTCCAGAATTCATTTCAGTAAAATTGTTAGTTGTTGCTATAGTCAATACACGATCATTGTCATCTCGAGTGCTACTTACCTTTTGGTTGAGACCTTGCTCACCATCAACTGCGAGTCCAAATACATCATGGTCATAAACTGCACGTGCAGTACGATCCCACACCACCACAGGAGTTGTTGTTCCCTCTTCCATAAAGATATAGTCATGGGAAATTGGGATATTATATTTGATAGCGAAGTACGTATTAATCTTCTCTCTTTGGTCTTGATTGAGATCAGCAGCAAGGAAACTTGCCTCAGCAATATGTCCGTTAAAGTTCTCTCCAACTGGTAGTCCTCCTACAAATGAACTCCCCGCTACTGTCGAATTTGCAGCACTAGGGTTTCGTGCCACTTCTTCTCCGTTTCGATAGATAACCGCATCTCCTCCACTCACATTAGAGAACATGGTAAGGAACGGCTTGTCGTCTGCTGCTGGTACCGCACCACTCGCGCTTGCACTGAATGTTCCACCAAAATCATATTGTAGCGTTGCATTACCTGCCCCGTCAGCCACTGAGAAACTTACCTGGTTATTACCATCTTGGTAGTTAATTGATTGTGTAATGTTATCTTGTCGTACTTCTTCTGTCGCAAGGACAAATGTGGTTACTGCTGGATATGCTTTGGTTCCAAGAGCCACCCGCAAAGCCGGATATGTATTCCAGTCTTGTGGGAATACTCGGACGTACCGTGCTGGGAACGAATCAGAAAATTCATTAAAGATTGCTGTGTTTTTGTCTGTGTTTCCTGTAAATACGCCATCAACCTGTGTAAATGATGTACCGTCAGTTGAAACCTCAACTGTAAAGTCAGTTACCCATGAGGCATTTTCTTGGTTTGACCCTTCACCCTTTGTGGTAATCGTACTTACGGGTACCACTGATCCAAGATCCAGCTCTAGATATTCAGTTGTGTTTAACCCTACTGTCGGTAGGTTTGCCGGACGCCACGAACCTGCTGTAGTGAGATTTCCATTAAACTGATTACCCATGGTTGACCGATTGGCGCTAAAGGTAATGTCGTATGGAACCGGGGGTGTACCAGAACTTCGCGTGATGGTTAGTTCAGAACTTGCACTTCTGGTGGTGATAGCTAAATTCTGATTCGCAGCAGTTGTATGGAAGTCATGTCCTGAGAGATAATCGTCTGTTCCATCAAACCGCATAACTGGATTAAAGTTGAGTGCATCTATAAGATTGTTCAGGAATGTTGGTTGACTTGCTGTTGTGGTTTGAGTAAATTCTCGACCATCTCCAGAAATATCACGCCATGTCTCAACAGAATCTCCGTCTGATCCAATGTGGCTACCTGCATTAAGCCAATACAAGAGGGTTCCGGCTCCACTGACTGCCCCTGGAGCACAGTCAAGAATATCTCCCTGAATTATCCAATCTTGGTCTGCAACGAGGCTTGCTCGGAATGGTTCCGATGCACAGAATTCAAGGTCAATCGAACCAAGAGTTCGTCCGTCAATCAAATCTTGTCCAGCCCAACTAATTAAAGTGTCATCGTAATTTGCAGTAGACATACCTGAACGACTCAGCATGTTACCAAAGTTCGTTCCAGTCGTTGGTGTCCATGCTGCCAGCGACTGATCAAAGCCTGTTGTATCTAAGAACATGTTTTGGAAATTATTGACCTGCGAAACATCCCAATTATTGAGCGGCTGGTTAAACACGTCGTTTTGCCAGAACATATAGTCTGTACGAATTGCTATTGTGGTGTTTTCACCGATGTTCCAACTATTGAGAGGTTGGTTAAAGTGGTCTTGTTGAGAAAACATGGCGTGGAACGTTGTAACGCGTCCAACATCCCACGCGTCAACTGGGCTATTAAAGATAGAATTCCTAAACATATCTTGCAGACGATATACATGCGCCATGGTTGAATCTGCATTTGTCTCCCACTCGTCTAAAGACGTATTAAACACGCTACTATTTTGGAACATTCCGAGCATATCAATACTTTCATTTCCAATGACTGCGCTGTTCCATGCTCTACGCTCTCCTACGTTAGAGGCTGTGTTCTCTCCAATGTTCCATGTATTAATACTTGGTGCAGGATCATCAAATATATCTGTATTAGCGAACATGTACTGATAAGACTGCACTCGTCCTACGTCCCAAGCACCAAGCGGTTGATTAAATGCATCTGCACCATTAAACATACGGTTGAGGTTCCACGCATATGCCATGGTTGAGTCTGTATTTGTTTCCCAACAAGCAAGTGGTGTATTAAAGGAGTTTGTGCTCTGAAACATGTTCGCAAACTCGAGCCGCCAATCACCAGTATTCAATCCTACGGTCCAGTTACACATGTTTGGTGCAGGGTCAGAAAAATCTCTGTTCCCTTCAAACATACCTATAAAGTTTCTTACTCGCCCGACATTCCAATCACCCACCGGCTGATCATACAAATCTGAGTTAGCAAACATACGCTCAACATTAACTACATATTCCATGGTTGAACTCGCATGTGTCTGCCACGAAGACAAGTTAGTATTAAACAATGGTAGGTCTCTGAACATATTTGCCATGCTTATCTCTGTGGTACCCGTATTCTGACCAATGCGCCAGTTACTAATGCTCGGAGCAGGGTCGGCAAAGCTGTCTGCATGATAGAACATATTAGTAAAGTTAGTAACACGTCCCAGATCCCAATCTCCAAGAGGTTGATTAAAGGCATTGGCTTGAAAGAACATACCATTGGTTAATATCACGTGCTCCATAGTCGAGCCAGCGTTTGTCTGCCAACAAGCAAGCGGCTGATTAAAGATCTCAGCTTTATAGAACATATTACTCATATTAACCGCATGTGTGTTGCTGCCGCTAATGTTCCAGTCACAGAGATCTGTTCCAACAAACTTTCTTGCATCAAGGAACATGTCGCCAAAGTGTTCCACTTTTGTTACGTCCCACCCAGAGATGTCTTGGTTAAAGTGATAATTACCACGGAACATTCTGAACATATTTATCGTTTGCCCTGGAGCTAAGTTTGCACCAATATTCCAGTCATGCATGCCTGTTCCTAATACACCTTGTGCATCTCCATTGTTAAACTGCATCTCCCCATTACGGTAAAACATTTGATAAAAGTTCTGAACACGTCCTACGTCCCAGGCACCGATCGCACCGTTAAAGTTAAGCGAATTCACAAACATATCTCGCATGTTGATTACACGAGAAACTGTTGATCCTGGATCTGATGGACTTAGTGTGGCTGCTGCACGCTCCCAGCCGTTGAGGTCCTGGTTAAACAGTAGGTTATCCCGGAACATTCCCTCCATACGAATTGAGGCTGTTCCAGTATTCTCTCCAATATTCCAGTTATTGATACTCGCATCGTTAAAGAGCGCATTGTATGCAAACATATAATAAAAGTCGGTCACATTCCCCACATCCCAGTTACCCAAATCTGTTGGCTCAAAAGCATCAGTATTTTGAAATGCCTGTTCCATATCAGTAATAGTGCTCGTGTCCCAAGCCCCTATCGCTGTCGTGGTACCAGTTCCGTTATGTAAAGCTGTCGCTTTTAGATTAGAAGCGTTAGTAAATGCTCGGTACAAGCTTCCTACACCAGACAGATCGGGTGTATCAGTAGCAAGAATATCCATATTAGCAGCACCATAAAATGCCCCTGCAAAGTAATTCCACTTAATTGTTCCCCACTGATCGACTGAGAGTAACTTGAGACGATCACCACCGTTATTAAAAAGCCACCTTCTAAATCCTGTGTCATCAGTAGAATTGTCTTCTATACGAATTTGATAGGTTCCCGCACCACCAAGTGTAGTGTAATCACATGTGTACGCGCCTGTGACTCCAGTAGCTTCAAAGACGCTGTCATTGTTACAGTCAATGTTGTAATTGTAATTTGTTACCGAACTCCAGGTTGGAATGGCAAATTCAGTATCTGCTGACGGACCGGCATTATCTGTCTTGACGGTAATTAAAAAATCATCCGTTCCAGCAGCAAACGCTGCAGATGCTGAAAAGATCCAAAGGACCACACCAACTACTAATACTTGTTTGGAAATGCTTGCTCCAATCTTTATAAGATATGACATATATGTTCTACTAAAACTACTAAACGTAAATAACTAGGGAGTAACCTGTAACATGTTCCGCTAATTATTTTTATTGTACCGGACATATCTTTATTCTCCTCAATAGTTATCCATAATGACAACTTCTAAAATATGTTGCGTAACGCGTACACAACAACAGCATTCAGATTTATATCATTTCTTTCTATGTAAAATTTTCAGTACTTATTACTTTATAAATACTTCTTCATAATTCTCTCAATTATGTCTCTTTGTGCAACAATACTCTTATGTTGTGCTATTTGTCCTCTCATGCGTGCTAGATTGTGTTCCCTGCGGGATGAATATCTCTCTTGAGAATATCCAAAATAGCTGTCAGCAAAATAATCATTACAAAAACGAGTTGCAAGCTCGAGAGTTATAAGTTCAATAGACTGCGGAATGAGATGAATTTCTTGCTTATGTAATGAATGTTCAGAGAAATAACCTCTGAGTCCTGCTTCAAAATATTCGATATTGAACGTATTGTCTTGATTATCCTCTTCTAAACCACACCATGACCTAAACGCATCACCCAGATCAAACAATACCGAACCTCTTGAACAAGTATCTAAATCAATTATCGCAAAAGCATCATTATCGTTAAATAAAAAGTTAGAAATCTTTGGATCACCGTGTATTACCCTTTGCGGTAGATTATTTGGCAATAATAAATCAGAAACTCTTTCTTGTATGTATGTAACCTCAGAAGAAACTTTCGACCTCAACTCTGGCTCACTCCCTATATGTTCATGTAGTGTTTTAATATATGCTGCTGTCGGATGATTAGGTCGAGTACTCTTAAAAAAATAGTCTAAGTCTTGTAATTCTCTGTGAAAAATACCTAGTTGTTTCCCTGCCTCATACGCCATCTGGCTCGTTGTAATCACTTCGTAACTCTTTCCACCTAAATAAGTTTGAGCTCTCCATGTCAGTCCCTCTATTACTGTAAGCAACCTTTGGTCTTTATTCATAGCTACTTCTGGTGCAGCAAGACCTTTGCCTAACATATGTTGAGTGACGGAATTCATGTCATCCGTTATTCCAGGTGAGGCTAAAAAACTATTGAGTGATTGAACAATATATTTCTTATCATGTGCAACAACTTTATATGTCTGATGGATTAAACCAATTGCGATTGGTGTAATTGTAACCTGCTCTGGATCTAACGAGTATGCCTGTAATACACTAGGTGGAATCATTTCATCATTCTATCAACATCATTTGTTATAATCCATTAATGGAAATACCAAATCAAGAGACATACTTAGTATTTGGATATGGATCACTCATGAATGAAGAATCTCATACGGTAAGTGTGGGTGCACATACAGACTGTGGTTTTACCTACCTACATAATTATGAGCGTATCTTCAACCTCAATTACGGTAAATGGGTTTTTTTAAATATCCAACCTCGTGTTGGATCAAGGATTTACGGGAATATTATCTCTGTCTCACCTGTGGGACTCGATGCGTTACTAAAACGCGAAGTTGGTTACGAGTTAGTTAATGTCTCAAAATCTTTTGATAAAAAATATTCAGAACCTATTTACACTTTCATTGCTCCACCACAACATGCAACAGGATTAATCAAACAAAGCTATATAAACAAGTGTATGCTTCCCCTACCTCTTGAAAAAAGAAAGAAGTGGCTTGAAGATTCAATTATCACGAATAAGATATTCCCAGACGAAGATCCTATCCTTGTTGAATAAATTCAAACATAGCACTATATCTTTTACGTACATAACATGGTACAGTGCAGACATCAATATAGAGCTGTAGAGTGTTCGGAGGTCGTTTTTATAGTATTTCGTTTTGGTACATTACCAACCTAATCATAAGAACTATGACACAAGGAACAATCGCAAGAATTACAGACAAAGGATTCGGATTCATCTCTCGAGAAGGAGAAGAAAAAGATCTTTTCTTCCACATGAACGAATGTACAGACTGGCACTCTCTTACAGAGGGACAAACTGTATCATTTGATGTAGAAGAAGGACCAAAAGGTCTTAACGCTGTAAACGTTACTGCTGCGTAATCTACGCACAAATAAAAAGCGAGCCGTACGGCTCGCTTTTTATTTATAACTACTATTGATTGACGACAATAAATCCCTCAATATTCATGAATTTTTTTACAGAAGAATCTTGGATTTCTGCACTCATGCCAGTTATGTATAAAGTCCCATCACCAAATAGTATCTTTTCTGGTGAGGGCTGATTCTCTGGAAAGAATCCATTTGTTGGAAGAGACAGCGCAACTTTTTGTACTTGATCTGTAATATCTTCACTCTTTTGAATGTCGCCTTTACTGTAATTAATAATTACTCGATCAGTTGCTGAAACACCAAATGGTGTTTTAAAGTCAGCATAACTCATAACTAAGGTGAGTGATTCTGTATTGACCGTATCAATAACAAAACCGTCTGAAGTTGCGAATAAAGAAACGATCCTCTTTTCTTTGTTAACTGCCTCTTCTCGCACTATAGTGACATATGAAGGAAGACCAACATGATCAATAATACCGGAGGCTTGGACGTACTGGTCAGTAGCCTCCCCCACCGCTTCGTTATAATCAGAACCTAAAACAGGTATTAATGCCGGACAACCATGATTACTACAGACATATCTGATAATAGATATCATCGATTCTTGGTCAGTATCGGAAATATTCTTCAATGTCTCATTTGTTAACGGAACAATAGTTTTATCTTGAATAACTTGATGTTCAACAAATAGATTATTCAAACGTGATAGTTGCGATCTCTCCGAGGTAGCAAATACACCCCATGGCCCAATAAGAACAATAATAAGAGCAACAAACAATGAAGCAGGAAGGGCAAAAAGTGTTTTGGTTTTTGAAAAAATATAATATACACACAAGAATGCAATCCAAACCCCAAATGCGATTACAAAATACCTATTAATGGTAATGCCGTGTTGCGCGACCCTGAGTCCTATTGCATAAAACAACATAAGAACTTGTGGTGCAAGTACATATGGGAACCAACGACGGAAAAAAGAGACGACCCTCTCTTCCCTGACATGATATGACAAAAAGTATGTCACGAAACCAAAAAATGAGAACATGATCACAAGCCACGAAACAATACCCTCAGGCCACTGAGTAAAATTAATAAGAACTTTAGATGAGTATGTGTACAGAATTACAAAATAAATTCCAATAAACGGTAATGCAACGTACACAATTATAAAACGAAGAAACTTACCAAATGTTTGTAACGAGATTTTATCTTCTTGTACGGTAGTTGGGACATGTGCTAAGAAATATAGCGGGCCAACTATGAGCGCAGCAAAAATCCACCACTGTGCATAGAGCTTACCATCAATAGATAACGAAAAGAGTACATCTATAGAACCTAGTGTTGCTGCACCAAGAAGAAAAAGAAAGAATGCTACGAAAAACCCTTCGAGCATTGCTAACATCTGATTGATTACAAATAAATAAAATGGAGTGTCTGAATACTTCTTTGTTCTAAAGAGGTTAATAAACCGTGCACTAAAGGAAGCAACAAAAACAAGAAACAATATTCCGAACATGGTAAACAGAACATCAGTTGGTGCTGAATCGAAGACTTCTGGGATATATAAATAATACAAGACACCACACATGATCACTACTATTGTTGCCCAAATACGTCTCACATTATTTTCGGTTGTATATGATTCACCCGCAAGAGCAATTGCATACGCTAATAATGCTACAAAAAGGAACGTCAATGTCGTCTTAGCCATTACTACCAACTGGTAGTCGTTCATGAAGAAGTCTCCGTGCAACAATACTGAGCTCAAGATAAATGACACCACAAGTGCAATCACCGAGAGTGGAAAACGCTGTGTTATGAGACTTATACTCTCCTCTAGTGATTTCCAGCTTAATTTTTCTTTAATTGTTTTAAACATCTAGTTATTTTATCAGAGTTGATACATTCCCTTAATGTTTCTAAATGCGGTCTGGTATAACTTCTTTTTAGTAAATTGAGTTTTCTTCATAAGGGTCTTGAAATCTTTAAGAGAAAAAAGGCACACTGGTACAGACAGAGAGAATCTTTCTTTCATTTCATCTGAGAGTGTATGAAATCTTTCTTCTACTGGTAATTGTTTACCTTCATACCCGTCACCCATAGCAGAATCTACACAAGATACAGCAACATACAAAGATGACTTTTTTGCCATTACCTTAGGTAATGTTTCGAGAAGTTTCCTGATCTCATAGTATGGTAAATAGTGCAGCACACGCTGAGCCAACACCAATGTAAATCCATGTATATCTTCAGACTTCTGTACATCCTTCATAGACTGTTGAATGAACACTATAGGTTTTTTAAGGTCAAATACTCTATTTACCTGTTGGTAATAATTTGAATAATCATCAATATCAATACAAACCACTTCAAATCCGAACAAGGCTAATACCACACCTATTCTCCCCTCTCCACTTCCCAAAATAAGACATCTTTTTACTTTCCACTCACCAGAGAGAACGTGTTGAATAATTTGTTTATCTTGTTCGTCAAATCTTTGTTTTGATATATCAATACCGTACATGCTGGGTATTATACAGAATTAGATAATAAAAAAGCAGGTATATACCCACTTTTTTATTTTAGACAGATAAAGAGTTATCGTGCCTTTCCTCCATTAAGGAAGTCTTGATATTCTTCTAATTCATCCCACTTACCTTCATCTGCAAGCATTGCTTGCTCTGGCCATGTTGATGGATCATGCATTCGAAATCGATCTCCTGCATTTCGTAGAATATTTTCAAGTCGTTGCTTTGTAGACTTTGAAAGTTCTTCCCATGTCTTAATACCGTTGTTGTGTAGAAGTTCCTCAATTTTTGGTCCAATACCTTCAACAATCTTAAGATCATCTTTTTTAACACCTTTTGGCATCATCGTTGCTACTGGAGCAACTGCAGCTGGAGCTACTTTTTGCACCTTCTTAATTTCAGCTTCTAGCTCTGATTCTGCACAGTGTTCACATCCCCAAAATCGGTTTTGTAACCATCGTAGTAGATATCCAAGGATTGCTGCAACTACAAGCATGATGAGGATTTCTCCCATAGCTTCACCGCCTGTGTAGTCTGTAAATACGCTATTCTTAAACATAATTAAATTAATTATTTTCTACTGAGGCATATGCACAGTAGAGCTTGTTAATGTGGTCACGTGTTGTTCTGTACACGTATCCGGTTGGTGCAGATAGTCCCCAAGGAGTTAATACCTCTGATCGATATTTCTCTTGGAATCGTTCTACGGCCCTCTCATCACTCGAATCAAATACTCCGTTAACTACTAAGTCTTCATCTTCGTATGTATTCAAGAAATCTTCTAGTCGACGCATATCGTCAGATGAGTTGCTATATCCTCTCCGCAGGTATGTATCCAAGTACGCATCACATTGCACAACTTTTTCTCGAGTAACCGTTTCGGTTACTTGATTTGTAGTGACTGGTGTTGTATTAACTCTTACGTTGTCATTAGGACGTTCTGCAACTGAATCATCAACATTCTCGTTAATTGAGATTGTAGATGGTGTTATCTCTACAGATGTGTCTTGGCAAAATCCTTTAACTCCGCATACATACCAGAAAGATGAAATAACAGCCCAGATCACGAACGCTCCTACCACTGACCAAGTCCATTTATTCATAAAACTGATTTATATTACTAATCAATGTGTTCAATCATATACTTATTTGACAATTATGCAAAATTAGATTTAGTAAAAATTATCCAAAAAATCACTGTTTCTGGTGATTCCTTGTGTATAAAGTGTGTAAAAGGCTATTTTAACGGATAAATCACAGCTCTAAAAAAATACATTCCAATAAAAAAGACGCATCGCGCCTCTTTATATTTTTATTTTATTTAAGCTCCAGAAGGAAGGGCTTCACAAACAATACCGTCTTTATCTCCATCTAGACGATTAACATCTGTTCCACATTGCTCATACACTCGTTGAGCTTCCTCTTGAGTAACAAAGTCACTACAATTATAATCATAATAATCTGCCTCTTGTGCATCACAAATCATGCCAATATTTAACAAATTTCCTGACTCATCACGTTGTAATAGGGACTCTTTTAGTGATCCCGTCTCAAATAATGTCTTCAGATCAAAATCAGTATCTGCCACCTCAAGTGCTCCTGCGGTAACTGCAATTCCTCCTGCAACTAATGCAGTATTTTTAACAATCTTATTATCACTGAAGTACCAAACTCCAGCCAGGATAACAATAAGTAGTAAGATCACCACTAACCGGACATTTTTATTTCCTCTCATCTCATTCATCTTTTTCTTCATAATAATTTAATTATAACTTATGCGTTATTGCCACCAAGAAATTTCTTAACAACACCAAGATATCCTAATAATTTTGGCACATCATCCATAACATTCCCGTCATTATCTAAATCAAGAAGCGACATAATCATTCCTTGTGACTTTGCACCATCTTTTGAAAGTGCCCCGGTTGCCATATCTAAAACAGACGAAAGCGCGTCTCCACCTATTCCTGCAGCATTTTTTTCTTTTCCAAGTGCACCCAAAATCAAAGGTGCAAATGTTGCCATCATTTTCATAGTAGACTTTTTATCAGTTCCCGCTTCTTTTTCAATAACTTCTTCAACTTGTTCTGTCTTGTTACCAAAAACATGACCAAGGATTTTATTACCATCTTGTTCTAACTCAGTACCTGAGATAGACTGCAAATTATCAAATACTGACCCATCATGTTTAGTGTCTAAAACTGTCGCGAGCTTTTGAGCCTCTCCCGTAACTTTTGTGTTCTTAGCCATAGCGCCTGTCATTGCTGGCGCCATTTGTGTAAGCACCTTTGACGCCATCTCAGGGCTTACACCTGCTTCTTGTGCAACCCTTGCTATTACTTCATCTGAGAAGCTGCTCATCATTCCTTGTGATAAATTATCCATATACTATTAGTAATTTGTAATAAAAAAAGTATAGCATGAAAAAAAGACCTGCACTGGTAATGCTCGGTCTTCTTAAAAATATGCTCTGTTATTTAGTTTCAGCTGATAGTGCCATAGCCTCAGCCATATTTCTTGGTGATTGCCAAGAATGTTCATTAGTCTTTGTTTTTTCGACGACCGATTGATCGTCGTTATATTCGGGAACACCCAAGGTACGCAACTCATTAAAGATACGTATGAATGTTTGTAATTCAGAACGTACTCTTTTAAATAATCGCTTCATCATTATGATCTCTCCTGTAGTAACAAATGCTTTGCGCTCACCTAACTATACCTATTACGTATAAATTTTCAAAGAAGTTATACATGCTAAAATATCTGAATGAAATTTCTCTATATCTTACCTCTTATATGTATTCCGTCACTCTCCTTTGCGTATGAGACTACTGTAACTCGAATTGTTGATGGAGACACTGTCGTTGCAACAATAGATAATAAACAAGAAAAAATACGTATCATCGGTATTAATACTCCTGAATCTGTTGATCCGCGTCGGCCCGTTGAATGTTTTGGAAAAGAAGCAACGAAGCAAGCGACAAAACTCCTCCTTAATAAGAGAATCACACTTGAAGATTATCATGAGCGAGACAAGCATGGTCGTATTCTTGGATATATATCCCTTCCAGATAACACAGATTTTGGTGCACACATGATTGAATCTGGGTATGCATACTCTTTCAAATCATATGCGCACGACAGACGTGCCTCATACAATACATTAGAAAAAACAGCACGCTCGCAACAGCAAGGCTTGTGGGCACCTGATGCATGTCTTAATGATGATGCCACACAAGACATCCTCAGAGAAGAACGAGTCACGTTCATCAAAGAGCTCATTGCTATATTCAAAGCACTTCTAGATTTATTCTTGTAACCCAAAAAGACCATATGGTCTTTTTTAGATTACAGCCCAAGAGTTTCAATATCTGCTCTAAACTTATTTGCTCGTTGTACCACTGACTCTCCATATTGGAATCTAAATTTATACCAGTTCCCTCCGGCGTAGTACTTAGCTGCAGCACATCGCTCACGTAGAGTCCTCTCTGGTGAAATATGTGCATTCTGTGTTGCATATGTTGTACATCCAGATGAGTAATACAAGTCTCGCAAGAATGTTCCTGATGTCACAAATGCATCTTGATTATTAAATGGAGATACTGACGATCCAGGTTTACCTAAAATCTTACCAGCTTTGTCTCTATACCCCATCCACGTAGTTGGAATAAACTGTGCTGGTCCCATTGCTCCACCATAAGAACCATCTCTTGGGATAGGGCATGATACTCGTTGCGTTTCTGGATTACGACCAAGCTCTCGCATAAGTTGTAGATATGCTGGTTGTTGTTTTGGTGACATCACTGTCTTACCAGTTTTTGGATGTAAATAATTATAAGTACACTGCCCAATATTCCCACCGATTTGATTATTCCATCCTGACTCTTGGAATAGTACTGACAAAATAAATGCCGCATCAACACCAAGTTGTTTTTCATAAGGGCGAACCAAGTTTAAAGCATCTCCAAATTTAATTGATCCACCATCGGCAATCTTAAAGATCCGACTTCTTATTTGTGCTTTCAGTGCTTCTTTTTCTTTAATTACTTGTGCGTACTCACTCTCTTTCTCTTTTGAGATATCTAGTAAAACTTTTTGTTCAGCTCGTCGTTTTTTCTCAGCCTGAGCCTCAGCTTCTTTTTGACTCTTAAGCTCTCGCTCTCGTGACTCAAATTCAGCCAGCTCTTCTGTCTTCTCTTCTGTCTCAGCTTTAATCTCCTGTAATTCAGTAGATGCTGCAGCGAGCCTCACCTTAACTACATCAAAGTTATTCCAATCAACAAAGAAGTCAGAGAGTGTCTTTCGTGAAAATATTGCTTCTATAAATGAGTAGTTATCTAATTCATTCTGCTTTTTAATAAGATCTCCCATTGCTTGCCTAATTCTTTCTTGTTGTAATTCAAGTCCTTGGAGTTTTTCTTTCTCTCCGTTAATTTCTCGATTAATCCTAAAAATCTCAATTTCTTTTGCCTTAATATACGAGTTGGATTTTCTGATTTCTGAATCAATTGTTGAAAGATCTCGAGAAATTGATTGTGTTTGTTTTTTCTTATCGGTCAGTGCCGCTTTCTGTTCTTCGATTTCTTTATTACACACATCAAAAATAGACTGCAGTTCTGCATCTGTATAGTCATCAAGATTACCTAAGTCATCACATGCAGATGCGTACCCTGCTGTAGGCACAACGAACAGCAACACAAGAGTCCATAGAGAGATTTTTTTCATATCCAACCAATTATATCTCACCAACAAATAATGTCATGTCCGTTATCAACAAAAGAAAAATGAGCCCATGCTTATTTTTCACATAATTCGTTATATAAGGTGATCCTATTCTGCTGAATCTTCTCCTTCCTCTTCTCCCTTACCTTTTTGTTCTGATTCGATCGCAGACATATCAATTTCAGTCACAACTTCTTCTTCGACAATCTCTTGAGCAACTGATGATGTTACTACTGCTTCTTCTGGATCTTCAGCAACGGTTACACCTTCTGCAAGCACAAGATCTTTAACTAAAATATTATCTCCCACTTCGGTCATTTGTGTCATATCAACCACAACTTCAGATGGTAGGTCCCGAGGTAAAGAAATTACTGTAACTTCACGAAGGATTTTTGAGATAGATCCTCCTGCTTTTTCAGCTGGTGCCATTCCTTCAAATACCAACGGTACAGAAGCTTCAATTGTTTCTCCCTTTGTTGTTACATAAAATTCTACATGTAAAACTTCTTCTGACACTGGGTGTCGTTGGATCTCTTTTATTAAAACATCCTTTGAATCTCCCACGCCTTCAAGTTCAATAATAGAAGAAGTTCCTGCTTCTTTATACACTGCGGCAAATTCACTCGAATCGAGTGTGATAACCGTAGATTCTCCACTACCATTACATACCGCAGGAATAGAACCTGCTGCTCGCAATGTATCAAGTGATGCGCCCGCGTCGCGCTGTTGTGCTGTTAGTTTCATCATAATACCCGGTATTATAGTCGTTTTTTAGGAATAAGCAACCACACACTCCACCCTGCCCAAATAGTGTTGAGAATGATAAACGGCCACAACACTCCATCAATTGCATACGCTAATAATAAAAGTGATCCAACGAGGTTAAAGATCTCATCTGCCTTCGTGCGTTTATCTAAATCATTATAGTTACCTATAATAAACGCAATTAAAATACACAATACCCCCACAACACCTGCACCATAAAATATATCCATAATCCTTGTAGTATAGCGTATTCCCCATTATTCGGAACCTTTTATCTCCCCTCTTGGTATACTTACAGTATTATTTAGTAAATATTTTTCTATGAGTGAACAATTTGATTTTATTGCAATTGGGGATGTAGTGACCGACGCGTTCGTGAACTTAGACTCTGTGCAAATTCTTGAACAAGACAGAGGACCAGACTTAATGGCAGTACGGTATGGAGACAAAATTCCTTTCAACTGGCACAAAATTATTCCTGGAGTTGGAAACTCTGCTAATGCCGCAGTTTCGGCTACACGTCTCGGACTAAAAACCGCATACGTCGCAAACGTAGGTGATGATGCATATGGAGCTGAACAAATCGAGGCCCTGAAATCAAATAATATTGATACAAAATTCATCACCATTCACGAAGGTGAAAAATCAAATTATCACTATGTGCTTCTTCACAAAGCTGACCGAACCATTTTAGTTAAGCACACTGAGTTCGACTACACACTACCAGAGATAGGTACTCCAACATGGATGTACCTATCATCTATGGCAGAGAATACTCTTCCACATCATATGGAAATTGCTGACTATCTAGAAGCAAATCCTACCGTGAAGCTTGCATTCCAACCTGGAACATTCCAAATGAAACTTGGTATCGAAAACCTAGGAAGAATTTACAAAAACTCTACCCTCTTCTTCTGTAATGTTGAAGAAGCAAAGCGAATTCTATATACACACCTACCTGAACTGGAGGAACAAGTAGAATCAGTTGAAACTGCTTCTGGCAGAAAAGAAGCAGTAAAAGTATTACTTGAGGAAATGGAAAAACAAGGACCAGCTATTCCCGTGATTACAGATGGACCTGATGGAGCGTATGTGCGAGACCTTGATGGTTCTGTATACTGGTGCCCTATGTATCCTGATCCAAAGCCTCCTATTGACCGGACAGGCGCAGGTGATTCATTCTCATCAACATTCACTGCAATTTATGCTGAGACTGGAGATATAAAAGAAGCGTTGCTTGTTGGACCACTCAACTCAATGAATGTAGTACAACACGTGGGAGCCCAAGAGGGACTACAAACGAGAGATGAAATTCAAGTCCACCTAGACAACGCTCCTGACTTTTATAAAGTTGAGCAAATCTAAACAACCTTACTTACATGAATAAAAAAACGCGACCTCTCTGTCGTGTTTTTTAGTATTAAGCAATAAGTACAACTATCCCGATAATGCTGTTCCACAGTTTTTACAGTGAGATGCATTCTGGTCATGATATTGCAAACCACATGTCTCACACACCACTGTTTTCTTGTTAATTTGCCCAATATGAGCTTGGAGTAAGGTTGACATGTACACAGGAATTGAAAATATACCTGCCAGGATAATAAACATAACGATTACTTGTCCTGTTTTTGTTACTGGCGTAATATCACCAAACCCAACCGTGGTTACCGTAACGAGAGAAAAATATATCGCATCATCAAAAGTTGTAATTTGTGGATTTTTTCCGGCTTCAAATGTGAAGAACAAACCAGCAGACACATAGAGCAGCACAAAAAGCGTGAACGCTATTTTCATAATAAGGACTCGTGTAATTACTTTTCTCTGAATGCGTTTTCTATTAAAGTATTTATCAAAGTATCTAAAAATCTTGAATAACCTAAATACCCTTAAAAACTGTAATGAGCCAAATCCTGGAATTACCAGAGACAACCAGAATGGAATGACTGCCAACATATCAGCAATATTAAAAAATGAGTACCAATATTTTTTATTGTCTTTATTCACTTTGAGTCTTGCGAATAATTCAATTGAAAAAAAGATCATTACGAGAACATCCAATGTCTTGATAATTGCAAACACGGTCGCTGAGAGTGGATATGTCTCGAGAATATAAAAGAATGAAGATATAAGCACTAAGATAATCAAAAGCACATCAAAGAAAAACTCCTCTTTAGTCTTCCCTTTATCATCAAAAAATTTTGCCAAATGTTTTGGGCGATAAAAATTTATCGTAAACAATGACTTTAAAAAATCTAAGAATGTGTACTTTTTCGCTGACATAGTTATAGATCTTTAGTAAGAATTACTGGCCCATCTTTAGTAATAAGAACGGTCTCTTCAAACTGAGATGTGTCTGAACCGTCTTTGGTTTCAAAGGTCCATCCATCATCGAGTAGATTAATTCGCCAACCTCCAGCAGTAATAATTGGCTCAATAGCAAGAATCATTCCCTCTTTAATAGGATCTGCATAACCAGAACCTTCAAAACTAGGCACAAACGGATCCATATGAATCTTTTTTCCAACTCCGTGTCCTCCAAGCTCCTTCACTGTTGCAAAGCCATATGACTTAGCACACAGCTCAGCTGCTCTACCTATATCGTTTGTTGTGTTTCCAATTACAGCTGCCTTAATTGCAAGAGCTGTCGCTTCTTTTGAACATGCCAAGAGCTTTTTTCTTTCCGGAGTTGCAGTACCTACAATATATGATCGGCAATTATCAATAAACATCCCTTTCCATACAATAATTACATCAAGAGATACTAGATCTCCATCTTGCAATACCGTCTCATTCTCATAGCCAATTCCATGAGCCACATGAT
>CALLVB010000024.1 GCA_938010795.1 Minisyncoccota bacterium | reverse complement strand
GTTGGCTGGGACACTTACCTGGATACATTCAAGAGATGCGGCTGTAAATCGGAAGAATGTTCCGTAGTCTTGGGTAATTTCACGAATCAAGCGCTGGACGGGCAGTTTTCGAAGAACCAGCTTATAATCTTTTTGATATTTACGAATCTCCATCAAAGCTCGTGTACCGGCTTTATATCGTTTCTTACGGGGAGTATTGTTCGGTCGTTGTCCAGTAGGAGGGCTTGGTGGGATTTGTTTTTTCGCAGCTGCAGTGGTCTTGGTACGCGCCATGTTGTTGACACATGCGCACTGCAACTTGACTACAAGCTGAGTGGCTCAGAAAGTCTCAAATCAGAAATAACAGAAATAAACATGGAGACCGGTACGTCTGACTACGACTCAGAACTTGATGATTTGGTATCTACTGAAATAGATCCATTTTTTGACAACCTTAAGAAGCATGTAAACGTGAGTAAAATTAACCGTTCCTAGGATAAGTTGTCTAAAAATGTCCCCGGCTATACCGGTAGTTCTATCCAGTACGCCACTTCTTAACATGTTTATCTCTGCAGCTCAAAGAGTCTACCGGCAGCGGGCTGTCATCGTACCTCCGAACTCTGGAATATCTTCCAAGCGGTCCAACAATAAAAGGCCTTACGAAGCGTCGACTACACCTGCAACCTACGCCTGTGTCGCTCTATTATAATAGCCATACTGAAGTGGAGCTGTGCAAACAGACCATACTTGAAGCTCGGCCGGTACGAATTAAACTGCATGGCAGAAGGAGGTACGAGTGCAGTGGGTGTGGAATGCGAAAGACGACGCGACCGGCCATACAAGGTCATATTTTTAGAGACCATTTAAAAGAGCCTCCGACTACCTGTACGGCTAAATGTGGCTTTTCGACATACAACCCAGACTCACTTACCCAACATGTCAAGAAATGCATGAAAAGACTTCCTTGTAAATATTGTGCATACAGTACGACTAGAACAAGTAATCTAAAACGACATACAAAAGTAAGGCACATTATGACACGTGGGGTAGTCTATAGATGAGTGCCAGATATCACGTGTGTGTAAACGTATCCGTATTAGCGTGTCGATGACTGTAAGATCACCACAACCAACGTATTCGTTTTGCCAGTCTTCATCACCAGCTGTGACTTCACTTTACCACTGCTAATATCGGTGGCAATAGATAATAGTTATTTGTTATATTGCCGTCTTCTCCATGACAAATAGATCTAACCAACTTCACTGTACATTTATGCAACTTCAATAAACATTTTTTGGACCGCATTATCACGTCATGTCATATTATCCAAGGGTACGAAAATTTGCACTCTCTTCATTTCAAGTTTACCATTAAAGTTACAAGCGGAAACTACGAAGCAGATATGTTGCTCAAGCAAAGCATCTCGCACAAGCTGTGTAAATTCTGAGGCACCGAGGGGCCAGCTTGGCATGCATAGGTGTACCTTTTTATCTGTGTGCACTACAAAGTAGAAAGCATCGTCATATGAACTAGATACACCATTTCAAATGACAGGTGTAAACAAAAAAGGCTAGCGGACGGTCCAGTTATAGTGGACAACGGTAGGACTAAGGACCATTAGTTTGAGAGACTACTCCATAAATCTACCAATGAATTCGAATAAGGTACAAATCATTTCATTTTTTCATATCTGCGGAGTAAATCGTATTCCCTCGCCACGCTATACGGGGGAACTGTTTTTATCTAGTTAGTCCCAAAAATAAGAAAATGTGTAGTACTCGACAGTCAGCTCGCCTTTTTTTTTCACACTTGCTATTTGATTGGGTTTGTCTACTTGATGTAAAGATGACTACATCTACCGTCCCTTGCCTCTAGATTTAATAAAACAACATCATGCTAAGTAACGATTCTGCTATATCACCTAATCGAAGCGTATATTGCACACGTTAAGTATCGATTCAGAGCCCAGATCTAAAAATGTCTACAAAGGATCAATGCTGTAGGAATAGACAGATCCACCAGTCCAGGTATACCGATCTATGGCCTGCTGTAGCCTATCTACCGGCCGACTCTTCCGAAAGAGTCGGCCGATCATTTTCATATCCTCATAAACTATTTAGGGGGCCCGCTGCTGGACGAGCGCAGACGCCTTTCTACCCTGGGTGATAGTGTTACGATCACACAGCTCGAGGGTGCATGTGGCAGCTCCCTTATCAAGGGGGGACACATGTACCCCGTCGAACTGTGTGGTTACGATATTTCCCTGGTGCCATAAGTAATCTAGGAATCTCTAAATACGTGCAAGCCCCTGACTTCCCAGCAACTAGGTTTTAGGGCGGTTCGGGCAGGATTGTATAAAATAACCCATGATGGGATAACATGAGCTTGTCGAAGATATTTCCCCAAAGCATCTGTTACCATAAAACAGGATTTAATATTGGCCGACTCTTTGAAAAGAGTCGGTCGAAGGATATTCAGAATATTCTGGGGACAGTAATACTAACAAGCCTTACAACAACACAATACCTAGTGGAGGGCTGCCTAGCTGGTTTCTGTTGATGTGCGGTATCTCATTGACGTCATCTGTCGCATGAATGACATCTGCGTCAGTGGGTTAAGGATTTTTCAGCATTTTATTTGGGTGTGGGTGGGGGAAATGTTAAACCTTTCTCATTTGGTTGGGCAGGTGTACTCGCACAGAAGCCTTTCCATACCCTCTCTGCGGTAGGCCCGTATGACATCCCCCCTCACTGAGAGATCTATCTGAATACTGAATAGGAACCCACACACAAAGCTCTGGGATGTCGTCTTTATGATACCCGGTCCGCGTAACTAGGATTCTAGCCAAAGCGGCCGACTCTTTGAAAAGAGTCGGCCTATATATTTATAACATTATTCTGGCAGTGGATGTCTGGTCAAATCCTAATGCTGAACGGTCACCTATGACTTAATTCAACAGACAATAGTACTGACTTTTGTAGACCCCGAATTTTGTTTTAGACTATGGGCGAGTATTACCCAAGCTCTTCTATACCGGTATAGCTCACAAGACAGAGTTCCGCGATTTGTCCATCATTTTGTTTCAACACAACTGGGCCGTTTTTCTTTCTCGAATGAAACCCAGTCTTTCTTTCTCGAATGAAACCAAATATAAATTAACATGCAGACAGTGCAACATGTTTCCCGATATATATAGAGATGTATATATAGATATATGTAGAGATATATAATGCCAGACTATTACATATAATGTTTCCCGAGATGATAGTTGAATATAGTCATGGCGATAGCCGGAACATTTTAAAGCAGGAATAAGTGTTTACCTAATACTGTTTATCCTTGAGCTTAACCCCAGTTCCGTACTGCCACCGTGAACAACATAGGCTTGCTGACATACTCCTCTTTGAAATGAAAGCTGGAGCCCTCGATGCCATTGTTCAAGCCACCCCTATGGCTGAACAGAGTTTCACCCTACTCCCTCAAAGCTTCACTTGTCTTCAGGTGCACTCTTTCCTGCCTAGGTCTAAATAAATCATAAAGTCGACTCAATTAAGATAAATACCGTATATTTGCCTTAGTTCTTCTTTTAGGTTTGTAAAGTGGCATGTTAATGACCATTCTACAGCTGCTCGTGGCCCAAGGTGTTTCCTCAATGTCGTCTTCACCCACTCACAGATCTAGATCTATCTGAATGCGTACTCGAAGGAAAAAGCCTTGCGAATGTCCTCTGTTTTATTCCCTCCCGCGTGATCTAAGGCAGATGTCTAGCTAAAGTGGCCAAAGAAATAATAAAGTGGAATTATTTAAGACGAATGTATTTAATCTAATTGTTCATTTGGGTTAACAAGGTGTAGCGGTACCGTATATACCATTCTACAGCTCCTCGTGGCCTAGGGTCAGGTGTTCCCTACAACTGGTCTCCTGATCTCCTGATCGTCACAGATTTATCTGAATCTGTAGATCTACTCACACAGAAAGCCTTCGGAATGCCCTAGGATGTCTAGCCAACGGGGACCGACTCTTTCCAAAGAGTCGGCCAAAACATACTAAGAACATTCTCGCAGTGGATGTCTAGCCAAAGTCTAATGAGCTGTCACCTACGACCTAACCAAGCAGATAAAGAGTAACAGCTTT